>JAKFVB010000016.1 GCA_021732405.1 Methylotenera sp. | reverse complement strand
ATGGCTTTTTTAAGTGCGGGGATTCCACTTACAGGTGTGTATTTTGTGTAACCCGCATTAATGGCTGCAATTGCGGCATCTTTAATATGCTGCGGAGTATCAAAATCTGGTTCGCCAGCTGCTAAACCAATAATTGGGCGACCTTCAGATTTATATTTTCCCGCTTTTGCAGTAATAGCAAGGGTGGGGGATTCTTTGATGCTTTGAACGCGTTTTGATAAAACTTGGGTTGGTGTAAGCGGTGAAGACGAATGGGCCAAAATGCACTTTCCTTAATACTTATAAACTGTAATCAATTGAATAAGCAATATTTTACGCATAAAAACAGGATTAAGGAATCATTGCTTAAGTGGCTTATTTAAAACAAAAGAGACCTCAAATGAGGTCTCTTATAGGATTAAGTGGGTTTTACTAGCAAATAAAACGCTTTAACCAATCATCATCGTTAGTCATTTTCAAAAATCAGCGCATAAAGTTAACAACAGATATATTAACAACCACTAGTAATTACTAACAACCATTGGCACAGCCCATGGCTTCTGCATATTCTATGCCCAAATCTTTATCAATTTCATTTAAAGCCACTTGAATACGATGCAACTCAGCTGTATCACCTTTACCTTTTGCAATAATGCCAATATGAATCAGTGCTTCAAAGTTTGTGCCATCTAGCTTAACTGCTTGCTGAAAAGCCTGTTCGGCCAAATCTGGCTTGGCTAGATTTTCATTCGCTAAACCTAATGCATACCAAGCTTCGGTATTTTCTGGCTCAGCTTGCGTCCATTTTTCTGAAACTTGTATTAATTTTGGCCAGTCTTGGCGCGATTCTGGCACTGCTGCTTGCATGTAGAAGGGTTTTTTATCTTCGTCTTCTTCCCACAAAGCTTTGCCTGTGACTGGAAACACGGTGGTTTCTGGCTCTTTTTCTAACTTTTCTAACCATTCAATCGGTAGTGCATAATGAATACTGCCGCCCAAACCTGATGTTTTAAAGGTATTAATGCCTACCAATCGGCCTTGCATATCAAATAAACCGCTGCCACTGGCGCCCATTAAAAATTTCGCCGTGCTGCGAATAATTTTGCCCTTATCAGAATCGAATAGAGCCTTTACGCTACCACTAGAAGTAAGTGGCGCAGGCACGCCATTGGAGTGACCAATTGCAGCGACTTCTTGACCGCGTTTTAAGTCATTGCTTTTACCCAACGTAACTGGTTTGAAAGGCATAGAAAATGTAGAAACCAGACATAAATCATGCCAAGCATCAACCTTAACGCCCGTAATTGAATATGTATCTTCACCGCGTGAAACCCAAGGTTGTTTGGTCGCGCGCAATACATGGCAATTGGTTAACACTTTGTTTTCACCAACGACTACACCTGAGCCGTATGCTAGCCCGCCATTAGTATTGTAGCCGCGCACCATGACAACACCCCAAAAAGCATCCATCATTTTGGCAGTTTCGAATGCAAATGCGGATGGAATGGCAGCTAATAATGCTGTAGTTAACACTAAAACACGCATGAAAATCTCCTAGGCTAGATTTGTAATTTTAAGTTTTATCTGTTGATACATGAATCAACGATTTATTGTTTTATTAAAGACTTCATTTATTCGACATAAGTTCGTCATATGCATGAATTATGTCATTGCAACAATTCATCATATTAACTTGTAATCAAATAAAGCGCATTTAGATGCAAAACTGCTAGAATTGAAATCAAATTTTAGATACAAACATTAGGTAAAATTGCGTGTTCGTTACATTTCCCAATAGCAAATATCAGCTCTATCAACCTTTTCCGCCAGCCGGCGACCAGCCGCAAGCGATTGATAAATTAACGCAAGGCATTAACGATGGCCTAAAGTTTCAAACTTTACTAGGCGTGACTGGTTCTGGTAAAACGTTCACCATGGCGAATGTGATTGCGCGCACGGGTAAGCCAGCGATTGTGATGGCACCCAATAAAACCCTTGCAGCGCAGTTATACAGCGAATTTCGTGAATTTTTCCCGAATAATTCGGTTGAATATTTCGTCAGTTATTACGATTATTATCAGCCTGAAGCGTATGTGCCATCGCGCGATTTGTTTATCGAAAAAGATTCCAGCATCAACGAACATATCGAGCAGATGCGACTTTCTGCCACTAAAGCTTTACTAGAGCGCGAAGACAGTATTATCGTCGCCACTGTTTCGGCGATTTACGGTATTGGCGATCCAAGCGATTATCACGGCATGGTGCTACACCTGAAGCAGGGCGAAAAGTTGAGCCAGCGCGATGCGATTGACCGCTTGATCGGCATGCAATATGACCGCAACGATTTTGATTTTAGCCGCGGCTGCTTTAGGGTGCGTGGCGATGTGATTGATATATTCCCAGCGGAAAATAATGAAACTGCTGTACGCGTCAGTTTATTTGATGATGAGATTGAAACCATTACTTTATTTGACCCATTAACAGGACAAATATTTAATAAAATTCAACGGTTTACCATATATCCTTCAAGTCATTACGTAACTCCGCGTGAGACAACTGTGAAGGCAATGGAGAAGATTAAAAAAGAACTGGTCGACCGCGTCGCTTTTTATATCAAAGAGGGTAAGTTGGTTGAAGCGCAGCGCATTGAACAGCGCACGCGATTTGATTTGGAAATGTTAAACGAAATTGGTTTTTGCAAAGGCATTGAAAACTATTCGCGACATTTGTCAGGTCGCAACCCAGGCGACCCGCCGCCCACTTTAATTGATTATTTACCAGATGACGCGCTAATGATTATTGATGAAAGCCATGTGACCGTGCCGCAAGTGGGCGGTATGTTTTTAGGCGATAGATCGCGCAAAACCAATTTGGTGGATTATGGCTGGCGTTTGCCCTCGGCGATGGATAATAGGCCGCTTAAATTTGAAGAGTTTGAGCGCATTATGCGCCAGTGCGTATTTGTTTCAGCCACGCCTGCCGAGTACGAAAAAAATCATCAGCAACAAGTGGTAGAAATGATAGCACGACCCACTGGCTTGATTGATCCACAGATTGTGGTGAAGCCTGCGGATACGCAAGTGGATGATTTACTTGGTGAAATCAAGCTGCGTGTGGCAGTGGGTGAGCGTGTTCTTGCAACAACCTTAACCAAGCGCATGGCAGAAGATTTAACCGATTATTTAAATGAGCACGGTGTAAAAGTGCGTTATTTACATAGTGATATCGATACGGTTGAACGCGTTGAAATTATCCGCGATTTGCGCTTGGGCGAATTTGATGTGTTGGTGGGCATTAACTTGTTGCGCGAAGGCTTGGATATTCCAGAAGTATCGCTGGTAGCGGTGCTGGATGCGGATAAAGAAGGCTTTTTACGCTCAGAACGCAGCTTGATTCAAACATCAGGCCGCGCAGCGCGAAATTTAAACGGCAAAGTGATTTTTTATGCGAACAAAATCACGCGCAGTATGAAAGCCGCAATGGATGAAACCGAGCGCAGGCGCGGTGTACAGATTGCTTTTAACACCGCGAATGGCATTGTGCCGAAAGGGATTAGCAAAAGTATCAAAGATATGATTGATGGCGTTTATGATAAAGATGAAGCTTTGAGAGAGAGAAAAGCGGCGCAAGACCAAGCTAATTATGAAAGCTTAAGCGAAAAACAATTAGCCAAAGAAATGAAGCGTTTGGAAAAATGCATGCATGATGCGGCCAAGAATCTGGAATTTGAAAAAGCGGCTGATTTTAGAGATCAATTAAAAAAACTAAAAATCAAAGTGTTTGGTGCCGAAATGCCAGATTTAGCTTAGATTAACTTAACACTAAAATTTATATAAAAAACATATAGATATTAATTATTTTTAAAGTAGATAATGATATTAATTTCTCAATATTCCAATTTAATTGGCGCATCTGCAGCCTTGCTCACGACAATCGCTTTTTTGCCGCAAGCGTATAAGTCTTATAAAACCCGTGACTTGTCGGGCATTTCGTTACCTATGTACAGCATTTTGACGTTGGGTGTGGCATTGTGGTTGTTATATGGATTGATGATTGGCGATTGGCCTTTGATTTTTTCTAACGCAATCACTTTATGTTCATCCATTGTGATTTTGATTTTGAAAATTCTGCAGGTTAAAAACTACGGCACACAAAAAAGTTAACCCTAAAAAATGGTTAACTTTTGCTCAATTGATTAGCAAAATCATGATTTACATCACGGTGACCTGCTTCATCTGCACGCACAACAACAATCACATCGCGCAGTGTCGCGTCTGATTTTAAGTGCCAATAATCAATCGCCAATTGCGGTGCGGCGACGTTTTCATATTTTCCGCTATCCACGCCAGCGAGATATTCGGTATAGCTAAAAACCGCTTCTTCTTCAAAATAGCCAACGACACGATGCGCGGTTTTGGCGGAAATTAAATACAGCAAAAAGAAGCAGTTATAAAAAATACCTTGTGCGATGACGATTAAAATACGTTCAAAAGTGCTGGGTTTGGCAATCTCTATAAACGTCATCAAATGCATGCGCTCATTTTCGGCTTCATCCAATAATTTGCGTATCCAGCCTTCATCAGATTCCATGCGACGCAGCGATTTTAAATGCACTAGCGCACCAGCCACCATACCGGGAACGGCAGCTACCGTTTCTAGCACAACCGCACGATGACCGTAACGGCCGCTAAAAAAAGTATCGGCAAAAAATCGCATAAATTTAGTGAACGCGAGGGCGATTTTGTCTGAGGTATTGGTGGGCTGGTGATGAACATTTAAATCGGTTTTTTCAAGTGCAGTTTTTTTTAGCATAAATGACTTTAACCTTAAAATTTAGGTACAAATTAGGCATTAACTAATGTGAATTGTTGCATAAGTTAACGTAAAAATATCGGGATAATCCATAAAACTTAAGTTTTACAGCAAGTTAACCACTTTTAAAGCGCGATTTTGTTTGATTAATAAGGCTTAATTGACTATAATCGCGGTCTTTTCAACCCTTGCCACACCGACAGCATATCGGGTGGCTGTAAACCACAAGGAGATTTCATGCGACATTATGAAGTAGTTTTTATCGTCCATCCGGACCAGAGCGAGCAAGTACCAGCGATGATTGAACGTTATCGCACGCTAGTTAACAGCAACGGCGGCACTATGCACCGTTTAGAAGATTGGGGCCGTCGTCAATTGGCTTACCCAATCCAAAAAATCCACAAAGCACATTACGTTTTAATGAACATTGAGTGCAATCAAACCGTTTTAGATGAACTTGAGCACGGCTTTAAGTTTAACGATGCCGTTTTGCGCCATTTAACAATGGGCACTAAAACAGCGGTAACTGCACCTAGCCCAATGATGAAAGAAGAAAAATCTAAATCAGTGTTGGTTAAAGATGCAGCACCTGCACCAGCGGCCGCAACAGAGGTTGCAGCCGCTTAAGTTTGAACACGCTGGTGATTAGCGGGGTTGTGCTTACTATTGAGCCGATACGCTACACGCCAGCAGGCATGCCCTTGTTGAGTTTTGTATTGCAGCACGCTTCTGAACAGATTGAAGCGGGATTAAAGAGAAAAGTAGAATGTGAAGTACATGCGGTTGCTTTAGGCGATATCGCAAAACTAAACATTCAAATTGGTTCTTTAATCAAAGCCAAAGGTTTTTTGGCCAAACGCAGTGCAAAAAGCCATCAATTGGTCATGCATATTAATCAATTAGAAGTTGCTTAACCGCAGCTCAGTTTAAAGAATATTAGGAGTTACATCATGGCAAGAGAAATGTATAAACGCCGCCGTTACTGCCGTTTTAGTGCAGAAGGCATCAAAGAAGTCGATTACAAAGATGTTGATTTGTTAAAAGATTTTGTTTCAGAAAATGCAAAAATTATCCCAGCTCGTATGACGGGTACAAAAGCAAAATACCAACGTCAATTAACCAGTGCGGTTAAACGCGCACGTTTCTTGGCTTTAATGCCGTACACAGACAAGCACCCAGGTTAATTAGGGGTTCAGGAGAATATTATGCAAATTATTTTATTAGAAAAAGTAGCAAACCTAGGCGTGTTGGGTGATATCGTTAAAGTTAAAGATGGTTTCGGCCGTAACTTTTTGATTCCACAAGGCAAAGCAAAACGCGCAACTGAAGCCAACAAAGCGGAATTCGCTGCACGTCGTGCTGAACTTGAAAAACAACAAGCAGATATCTTGACTGCAGCAACTGCTCGCGGTGAAAAATTAGCTGGCTATGTATTAACAGTGGCGCAAAAAGCTGGTGTTGATGGTCGTTTATTCGGTTCTGTAACTAATGGTGATGTAGCTGAAGGCCTTTTAGCTGCTGGTTTTGAAGTAGTGAAATCAGAAGTGCGTATGCCTAATGGCCCATTAAAAACCATTGGTGACCATCCAGTAACAGTGGCTTTGCATCATGATGTTGTAGTAGATATTACTGTAACAGTAGTTGGCGAAGCGGCTTAAGTTTTAAAAAAGAACTACTTAAAAAAGGCGACTTAGGTCGCCTTTTTTATTGCGCCTTATTTTTATTGCACGCTGTATAAGCGAATTTTCAGCCGCAAATATTCATAAGCAATAGTTTTTATTCGGTATAATTTGTGTATGGCTGACGAACAACTAGACTCTTTAAAACTCCCTCCACATTCGATAGAAGCAGAGCAATCTGTAATTGGTGGTTTGCTGCTTGAAAACGAAGCGTTGGATAAAGTTGCTGATATTTTAACGGCTGAAGATTTTTATCA
This sequence comes from Methylotenera sp., assembly GCA_021732405.1. Taxonomy (GTDB): domain Bacteria; phylum Pseudomonadota; class Gammaproteobacteria; order Burkholderiales; family Methylophilaceae; genus Methylotenera_A. Next base: position 38,394 of record JAKFVB010000016.1, on the reverse strand, counting down.
GTTCGATCATAAAACCATTTTTCAGCATATTGCCAAGTTAATCGAGCGTAATCGCCCTGCGGATATTGTGACAGTAGCCGAATCGCTGGAAAGTACAGCTGAATTATCAACGATTGGCGGCATTGCCTACTTGGCTTCTTTGGCGCAAAACACGCCGACAGCCGCCAATATTCGCCGTTATGCCGAAATTGTACGTGAACGCGCGATTATGCGTAAATTGGTGACTGTGGGTAGCGGGATTGCCGAAAGTGCGTATAGCCCCAATGGGCGTGATGCGCAGCAGTTGTTAGATGAAGCGGAAGCTAAAATTTTCCAGATTGCGGAAGGTGGTAAGCGTAGCAACGAAGGCTTTCAAGAAATTAACAAATTGCTGCCGCAAGTGGCTGAGCGCATCGATATGCTGTTTTCGCGCGACAATCAAAGCGATGTGACAGGTATTCCAACTGGATTTTCAGATTTAGATTCGATGACATCTGGTTTCCAAGGTGGCGATTTAATCATCGTGGCAGGCCGACCATCAATGGGTAAAACTGCATTTTCTTTAAATATTGCCGAAAACGTAGCATTAGATACTGGCTTGCCTGTTGCGGTATTCTCAATGGAAATGGCGTCAACACAGCTGGCAATGCGGATGATTGGTTCAGTAGGGCGTTTGGATCAGCATCGCATGCGTACAGGTCGCCTAGAAGATGAAGATTGGGAAAAGTTAACCACCGCTTTGGGTAAACTAAATGAAGCGCCGATTTTTATTGACGAGGGCGCTGGCTTAAGCAGTTTTGATGTGCGCGCAAGAGCGCGTCGATTACATCGACAATGTGGTAAGTTAGGTTTAATTGTGATCGATTACCTGCAATTGATGTCTGCACCAGCAGGCAAACAAGGCGAAAATCGCGCCACAGAGATTTCTGAAATCTCACGTTCATTAAAAGCCTTGGCTAAAGAGCTAGATTGCCCTGTGGTCGCGCTTTCTCAACTGAACCGAAGTGTTGAACAGCGCCCAGATAAACGCCCTGTGATGTCCGATTTACGTGAGTCTGGTGCGATTGAGCAAGATGCGGATTTGATTCTGTTTATCTATCGCGATGAAGTGTATAACCCGGATAGCGAAGATAAAGGCACCGCAGAGATTATTGTTGGCAAACAACGTAACGGCCCAATTGGCCGCGTGCGCTTAACCTTTATCGGTGAAAATACGCGTTTTGAGAATTTTGCCAACGCTGGTTATATTCAAGATAATTATTAATGATGGCGTTGAAGCATGGTTTATTGGTTTTATTTAAAGTATCTGCATGTTTAGCATTAATTTACGTCATTTTTTTAGCAGTAATTTTCTTTGCACTTTCTCCAAATCACGATATTTTCAAAAAAGAAAAATTCGATAAAGCTTTGTGGTTACAAGCTATTGAAGCTGGTAATGTCAATAATAAATTGGATTGCCAGCGTGGCAGAATGGCGCAGGATGTTATAGATAATGTACTAAGCAAAAAGCTTTCTAAAAACGATATTATCAGTATTTTGGGTGAGCCGAATACTTCTAATAATATGCAATTTGACTATGAGTTAGGCTGGTGTTCTTATATTGATTCAAATTCTTTGCATATAGAGTTTGATGAAAACAGTTTTCTTAAAGCTTACATATTGAATCATTAATAATGGCCAAATCTAAAACGATTTACACCTGCACTGAATGTGGCGCCTCTGAATCCAAATGGCAAGGCCAATGTCCAAGTTGTATGGCTTGGAATACTTTAGTTGAATCGGTTGCAGAAATCAGCACCTCTAACAATCGCTATGCCAATAAGTTTGAAGGATTAGCGGCATCTAGCCAATTACAGAAGCTAAGCAGCATTCAAGCTGCTGATATCGAAAGAACGCCAACGGGCATCAGCGAATTTGACCGTGTATTGGGCGGTGGCTTGGTGGAAGGTGGCGTGGTATTGATTGGTGGTGATCCTGGCATTGGTAAATCCACCTTATTGCTGCAAGTGTTGTGTCATTTAGGCAAGACCGCACAAGCAATCTATGTTAGCGGTGAAGAATCGCCACAACAAATTGCTATGCGCGCTAAACGGTTGGGCTTAGATGCAAGCCAAGTGGAATTATTGGCTGAAATTAACCTTGAAAAGATCTTAGTGACATTACAAACGCACAAACCGAACATCGCGGTGATTGATTCCATTCAAACTGTGTATTCTGAAGCGCTGCAATCTGCGCCTGGCTCTGTCGCGCAAGTGCGTGAATGCTCAGCGCAATTGACGCGCTTGGCTAAACAGTTGGGTATTACCGTTATCTTGGTTGGTCATGTGACCAAAGAGGGCTCATTAGCTGGGCCGCGTGTGTTGGAACATATAGTAGACACCGTTTTGTATTTTGAAGGCGACCAAAATTCCTCATTCCGTTTGATTCGTGCATTTAAAAATCGATTTGGCGCGGTGAATGAATTGGGCGTTTTTGCCATGACAGAACATGGCTTGCGCGAAGTGTCCAATCCATCCGCCTTGTTTTTATCGCATCACGAAGAGCAAGTGGCAGGAAGTTGCATCACCGTCACGATGGAAGGCACGCGGCCGCTGTTAATTGAAATCCAAGCTTTGGTCGATGAAAGCCATGCACCCAGCCCCAAACGCTTGGCGACTGGGCTTGAGCAAAATCGTTTAGCCATGTTGCTGGCCGTGTTAAATCGCCATGCAGGCATTCCGTGTTTTGACCAAGATGTCTTTATTAATGCGGTGGGTGGTGTAAAAATTGCCGAGCCAGCAGTCGATTTAGCGGTATTGTTATCAATCGTTTCTTCTTTAAAAAACAAGCCATTAGATAATAAACTGATTGTATTTGGTGAAGTTGGTTTGGCGGGTGAGGTACGGCCAGTGCAGGGCGGCCAAGTGCGTTTAAAAGAAGCGTCGAAACTAGGTTTTACCAAAGCGATTGTGCCAAAAGCCAATGCACCAAAAGCGAAAATTGCAGGACTCGAAGTCATCGCAGTAGAGCGTTTAGAGCAAGCTTTAAATCAATTACGTCATCATTAGTTAAAAAACTTAACCACTTTTTTAGTCGAAATTTTTTGACTACTTTAAAATCAAATTTGCGCAAGCCAAACCACTTCTAACAGAACCCTCAATTGTCGCAGGGTAATCCGCATAGGTATAATCGCCCGCCAGAAATAAGTTAGGGTAGGGTGTGAGGTTAGCTGGCCTCGGCAAATTAACGCTGCAAGAAAAAGTGGCGCGTTTTTCAGCAATCACTTTGTGCCAGAGTGGCTTTTGTAAGTGTGGAAAAACATGATGCAGCTCTTGCGCCACTTTAAGCGCCAGCATATCTTGCGACAGTTTTTGATGCTTACCCTGCGCGCTGATGACCACAGCCATTAAACCATGCTGACCACATAGTTGGCCTCTATCAAATACCCATTGGCTGGTTGAACCTACTAAGCCTAACATGGGCTGCGCTAATACTGTGGTGTTGGGATATTGCAGGTAAATCGTGTAAATCGGCTGGTCATCATATTGCTCGGTTTGAGAGGTAACGAAGTCTAACTTAGGCAAATCAGCCGTTAATTCTTTTAGTTTTCTAGCCGCGGTGGCGATGATGACATGACTGAACTCTAGCGTTTCTAGCCTTGTTGAAACCTGAAAACCATTTTGAGATGGTTGAATGTTTCGAATGCGTTTATTGGTGTATAGATGCGCATCTTTTGTTTGCAAATAGCGCGCAATTGGGGTGGATAAAATTTGTGATAAATCCAGCTTTGGAAGTAAAAAATCGCTGTCTGTTTTGTGATAGCTAAACGCATCACGCAACACATTTAAAAATACTTTACTGCTAGCCAATTCAATCGGTGTGTTTAAAGCGGCTAGGCATAAAGGCTCCCACAATACATTAATGATGAGGTGCGATTGTCCATTTTTAAGCAAAAAGTTTTTTAATGGCTCATCGGATGATAAACGATAGCTGATTTTTTTTAGTCTAGCCATGAACAGGATGGCAGAAATACGCTCACTAAAGCTTAAGCCTTGGCAGAACAAAAAGCCGAGCAACTGGTTAAATGGATGCGGCAAAAAATTGGCGCAATTTAATTTAAAGTTTTGTTTGTTGCGCGCCGAAAGCATATTAAGCGCCAAAGGTAAGCGCAAAAAGGCAGTTTTTTCATCCACGCCTACTTTTGCAAGGAGTTTCAGTGTTTCTTCGTAGGCGCCCAATAAAATATGCTGGCCATTATCCACTTGAAACGTCTGACTGTTAAATTCAATTGCAACACTACGAGCGCGTCCGCCGAAGTGCGGGCCAGCTTCAAAGAGTGAGATTTGGATACCTTCCTCCGCCAGCGCCGCCGCCGCCGATAAGCCAGCCATGCCGCCGCCAATAATCGCTACGTGCATTTTATTTTTTTGCACTGTTTTTTTATTCATCGCTTAGCTCCATGTTTGCTTTAGCCATACCGCATACACTAAGGACAACTTGCGAAATCCACCCAGAGAAATACGCGCATTTAATACTTTCTGCGCGCCATCTTGTAGAATTTCGCGCAATAAAGTGCGGTATATCGCGGCCATCATCAGGCCTGTGCGCTGTTGTTTAGCATCTTCAAGCGGCAATTCACGCAAGGCTTTATCGTAATAGGTTTCTGCGCGTTCAATTTGATATTCCATCAACGCTTTTACTTGCGCTGTTTCGCGGCTGTGCAGAATATCTTCTTCAGTAACATTGGCTTTTTTTAATTCGTCTAGCGGCAAATAAATACGGCCACGGCGCGCATCTTCGCCTACGTCGCGAATAATGTTCGTCAGCTGAAATGCCATACCTAAATCGTGTGCATATTTGAGTGTTTGGCGATTTTTAAAACCAAAAATCTGCGCGGATAATAAGCCAACTACGCTTGCCACGCGGTAGCAATATAACTGTAATTGCTTAAAATCTTCATAACGATTGAATTTTAAATCCATTTCCATGCCATCAATAATCTCCAAAAAATGCTCTTGGGCAAGATTGAATGGTGCAATAAATGGCTGTAATGCTTTGGTGACTGGATGTTGTGGGGTATTGGCGTATAAATTGGTAATTTCACTTTTCCACCAATTTAGTTTGGTTTGTGCCACATTAAAATCGGTGCACTCATCTACTACATCGTCCACTTCACGGCAAAATGCATATAAAGCAACCATGGCATGGCGTTGTGTTTTGGGTAAAAAGATAAAGCTGAGTGTAAAACTGGAGCCACTTTGAGCAGCTTTTTGTTGGCAATATTGCTGTGGCGTCATGTGTTTAAATATTTGAGCAAAAAATAGTGTTAAGTAAGTAAAGCCTTCAGCAGAATCAACGGCCAATCCCACGCTTTTAAATGCGGACGATGTTTAAAAATATCGCCTTGCACATTTTTGAGTTTATACAAGATGCGGTCTCCGCCACCAATAATCATGCGCATTTCTAAACCAATTCGGCCAGGTAAAATATGCTCTAGCGGTTTGCCTTCATTTAACATGGTTTGCGCACGCTCAATGTTAAACAGCATAAATCTTTCCCAGTTTTTATTCACATGCTGGCTGGCGATTTGCGCTTCGGTTACGCCATATTCACGCATTTCATCTTGGCAAAGATAGATACGGCTACGGTGAAAGTCGTTTTCAAAGTCAATGGCAATATCTTGATAAAAGTTGATTAATTGCAATGCGGTACAGACTTGATTGGAATAGATTAAATTTTCTGGCGTGGCTTTTCCAAAAAGATGCAGTAACAAAGCGCCTATAGGGTTGGCAGAGCGGCGGCAGTAATCTAAAAGCTCAAAAAAATTGGCATAACGTGTCTTAGTCACATCTTGGCTAAACGCATCTAGCAGATCATAAAATGGCGTGAGTGGCAGATTATATTCACGCACCATATCGCCAAATTCGGTAAAAAAAGGTGATTTTGTTCTGCTGTTATTTTTAATTAAATCGAGCTGGTCTTTAAATCCTTGCAGATTGGCTAGCCTTGTTACGGGCCTATGATGGCCTTCATCGGCAAAGTCGTCTGCTTGGCGCGCAAAAGTGTAAATAAGTGCAATCGGGTGGCGTAAATGCTTGGGTAAAAAATGCGATGCAACAGGAAAATTTTCATAATGCGTTTGAGAAATTTCCAAGCTATCCGCAAGGCTATCTTTCATCAGGTCTATGGTCTTCTCGTTTGCATTCATAGGTCAAAGTATGCCATAAAACCGCTTAATCCTACAGCGCAAGCCGCTATCATGCGCTACAATATTCACAAATAATGCAGCTTTTACAGGTTAGGTAATATATGTTGGGAATTATTGGCGGTACCGGATTAACGCAACTAGATAATTTAAGCATCACAAGGCGCCAAATTGCGCGTACTCCGTATGGAGAAGCATCGCAACCGCTTATTTTTGGCGAAATTGCAGGCGTAGAAGTCGTGTTTTTGGCACGACATGGCGGCGGGCACACCATTCCGCCGCACGCAGTGAATTATCGCGCTAATATTTGGGCGCTGCATTCTGTGGGGGTCACACATTTATTGGCAATTGCAACTGTTGGTGGTATCAGCAGCGATTTGCGGGCGGGCGACATTGTATTGCCACACCAAATTTTAGATTACACACACGGTCGCAAAAATACTTATCATGATGGCATTGAACTGCCTGTTAAGCATATTGATTTCACTGAACCTTATTCTGAATCGTTGCGTCAGTTATGCAAGCAAGCTGCAAAGAATAGCCATCAAAATTTGCATGACGGTGGTGTGTATGCTTGTGTGCAAGGCCCGAGATTAGAAACCGCAGCAGAGATTAATCGTCTGGAGCGTGATGGTGCTACATTGGTCGGTATGACTGGTATGCCAGAAGCGGCATTAGCGCGTGAGCTTGGTTTGCAGTATGCGGCATTATGCCCAATCGCCAATCAGGCAGCAGGGCGCGGCGACAGTACAAACGGTATTCAGTATGAAGATGTAATGGCAACATTAGAACTTACGATGGTAAAAGTGCGCATTTTAATAGAAGAAACAGTGCGCGTGTATGATGCAACTTAACACATTAAATGCGTTAAAAAATGGCCATTAAAACAGTTTTACGCATGGGTGACCCAATTTTATTGCAGCAAGCCTTGCCTGTAACACAATTTGATACGCCAGAATTGCATGCGTTAATACAGGATATGCAAGACACCATGGCGTATATGAATGGCGCAGGTATTGCTGCGCCGCAAATTGGGGTGAGCTTGCAAGTGGTTATTTTTGGCGTTGGCTCAAATCCGCGCTATCCAGATGCAGAACAAGTACCTTACACCGTTTTAATTAACCCCGTTTTAGCGCCAATACAAGATGAAATGGAAGATGGCTGGGAAGGTTGTTTGTCTGTTCCCAACATGCGCGGCATTGTGCCAAGGCATACGCGCTTGCATTACACAGGCTTTGATCAGTTTGGAAATCCGATTGACAGACTAGTAAGCGGCTTCCATGCCAGGGTCGTTCAGCACGAATGCGACCACTTAAACGGCATTTTGTACCCCATGCGCATTAAAAATTTAAAAGATTTTGGTTTTACTGACGTACTTTTTCCAAATCAAGATATTCAAGACGATTAATTGTTTGCTATAATGCCGACTTCTTAGAAACATAGCAGTGTGCGAAGTTGTCATATCGGCATGCTACAGTCTTAAAGACTGTTTTTATTAACAGTCGAAAAAGTAACAAAATTTTTATAGGAAGAGTGGCAGAGCGGTTTAATGCTACAGTCTTGAAAACTGTCGTGGGTGCGAGCCCACCGTGAGTTCGAATCTCACCTCTTCCGCCAAAATTTAAGTGCCGCTTTAAATGTTGAAGCGGCATTTGTTTTTAAACAGAACACTATTCACTTTTTAAGGATTTAAAATGAGCCAAATTATTATTGACCATAACCCGTCACAAGAGAAACTAAAAGAGCTAGGCGTTGCTAGCTGGTCTATTTGGGAGAAAGAAGTGTCTAAATTCCCATTAGATTTCGGTATGACAGAAAGCGCTTATTTGTTAGAAGGCGAAATCCACGTAACACCACAAGGTGGCGAAAAAGTGGTTATTAAAGCAGGTGATTTCGTTGTGTTCCCAAAAGGCATGAAATCACAATGGGAAGTGGTTAAACAGTTGAAAAAACACTACAAGCACTCTTAATTTTTGCGTTTGTAAAAGCCTGATTTAATTTGAATTAATTTAGGTCTACAATAAAAGCCTAGCCTCTATTAGAGCTAGGCTTTTTTTGTTTTTGGGAGCATAGGATGAAACAAGCACTCAATGATGAAACCTTGGTTATCGGCGTCGAAAAGCCAGATACAGAAAAACTTGCAGCGCTCAATGTGTTCAGCTGGCCTATTTGGGCTAAAGAAAGCTCTACTTTCCCTTGGAGTTATCAAACGCAAGAAGTTGCTTATATTTTAGAGGGTGAAGTCACTGTAACGCCTAAAAATGGCGGAGATGCAGTGAATTTTGGCACCGGGGATTTAGTGACTTTCCCTGCAGGCCTATCTTGTATCTGGCATATTAAAAAGCCACTACGCAAACATTATCAATTTGGTTAATTTTAAGATTATTCATATTTCTTGAGGATAAATCGATATGTCATATGTTGATGGATATGTGCTGGCTGTAACAAAGTCTAAATTAGATTTTTACAAAGAAATGGCAGCAAAAGCAGGAAAAATATGGATGAAACACGGTGCGCTCGCTTATAAAGAATGTTTGGCTGAAGATATGGACTCAGAATGGGCGAAAGGTTCTTTCCCTAAAGCGGTAAATGCTTCTGCAGAAGAGCTGGTTATTTTTTCATTTATTATTTTTCAATCAAGGCAACATCGCGATGAAGTGAACGCAAAAGTACATGCAGATGCGAGTATGACAGGACTATGTGATGAAAATAATATGCCTTTTGATTTACAGCGCATGGTTTACGGCGGCTTTACCAGCATAGTTGATTTATAGCACCACTAAACACTGCTTTACTGCTTGAATTTGGCTTTCTGACATTATTTTTCCATGTTTGGCCGAGATTAAGAAGCTGTCTTCTGCGCGACTGCCTAAGGTATTAATTTTAGCATTATGCAGCTCAATGTTCTGCTGTAAAAAAACGTTTGCAACATGTGCTAATAGGCCAGGCCTATCGCCTGCTATGATTGCTAAGGTGTGAAAATTACCTTGTATTTCAGAGATGATTTCAACTTGTGGCTTAATGGACATATATTTGACTTGGCGACTTATTCTGCCTTGTAATGGTGCTTCTAATGGTTGAGCGCTGGTAATTTTTTGCGTTAACTCAAGCTCGATAAATTTTAATAAACCACTGTAACTAACTGATTTACCTGATTGATCTAAAACAATAAAATTATTAAGTGCATAGCCGTGACTAGTGGTATAAATCTTAGCTTGTACGATGTTATAAGCCATACGATCAAAGAAGTTGCAAATACGTGCAAACAAATCGTCTTGATTACGCGTATAAATCATCACTTGGATGCCATCACCGTTTGGGCTCAAGCGTGCGCGTACAATAGGTTTTTCAGAAAAAACATGTGGCGTTAATAGGCGGCTTTGCCAAGCAATTTCATCTGATTCAAAACGCGTAAAGTAGCCTTTGCCGACGTTTTCCCATAACGCAAGATAAGATTCTGGTTTAAGCCCATATCGAGTCAGCTTCTCAGTGGCTTCAATTTGGCGCGTTTGAATCGTTTGTTCTGTGGTAAACCCGGTGTTTTTTAATAAATGCTGCGTTGCATAAAATAAGCTTTCCAAAAGTCGCGCTTTCCAGGCATTCCACACCACAGGACTTGTGCCGCGAATATCTGCTACGGTCAGCAAATACAAAGCTATCAAGCGCTTTTCTGTTTTAACGAAGTGCGCAAATTGCTGAATCACTTCTGGGTCGGATAAATCCGATTTTTGTGCAGTACTAGACATTTTAAGATGCGCATCCACCAGCCAAGCGACTAAACTTGTATCTTCTTTTGCTAAGCCATGTAGCTTGCAGAAGCGTTTTGCGTCTATCGTGCCAAGTGTGGAATGATCGCCGCCACGTCCTTTTGCAATATCATGAAATAGCGCAGCCAGATACAGCAGGTGTGGCTTATCAAAATCACTAAATAATTGCGTACACAGCGGAAATTCGTGTTTGAGTTCAGGTTTCGCATAACGGCGTAAATTGGCCAGTACATTTAGAATATGCTCATCCACGGTGTATACATGAAATAAATCATGCTGCATTTGGCCGACGATTTTGCCGAAAACGGGAATGTACTCACCTAAAATACCGTAACGATTCATGCGACGTAGCGAGTGATTGACGCCATTTGACTGCGACAGAATGGCTAAAAATGTGGCTTTATTATCAGCGGCTTGCCGAAAATCGACATTCACTATTTTTTTAACACGTTGCAATTCGCGGATTAAATTAGCGCTCATTCCGGTTAATTGAGGATGCTGCTGCAGCAATAAAAAGCTTTCCAATATAGCATTTGGATATTGCTGCAGAACATTGGCTGTTTTGATTTCCAGCAAATCATCGTGCGCTTCAAACCGTGCATTAATAGGCAAGATTTTAGGCCTGGTTTTGTAGGCTATCATTTCAAAAGTTTTAAGCAGAATTTCATTGATTAAGTTAATGAATTTCGCGCTGGTGTAATAGCTTTGCATGAGCTGCTCGCTGGCGCGCTTGCGTGACGTTGTTACACAGCCGATTTCACTGGCTAATTCATTCTGAAAATCAAACAGTAAGCGGTCTTCACGACGTTTAGCTAAGTAATGTAAGCGTATACGCAGGTTTTGCAGGTTGCGCTCGTGGCGTTTAATTTGGCGTAACTCTGCTTTTGTGATGATATTATTTTTAGCTAAATCAGCCCAGTTTTTACCTAAATTCTGGCTCACTGCAAGCCATAGAATCATGTGCAAATCGCGCAGCCCACCTGGACTTTCTTTAATATTCGGCTCTAAGTTGTAGGTGGTATCGTTAAATTTAGCATGGCGATTATCTTGTTCTTTAAACTTTGCGGCAAAGAAACTTGCCGCATCCATTGTTTGATTAACGGCTTTTAAAAAGGCAATAAAATGATTTTTTTTGCCACACAGCAAACGTGCTTCTAGCAAATTGGTTTGTACAGTAACATCATGCACAGATTCATCAATGCACTCTTGCAGTGTCCTTACGCTATGGCCAACATTGAGGCCAATATCCCAAAGCAAGCCAATTAAACTTTCTATTTTTTGGTTCTGCAAGGCATTAACTTCAGCGCTGAAGTCTGCATCTGGCAGTAAAATCAGTAAATCAATATCAGAATAAGGGAACAGTTGATTGCGACCATAGCCACCTACTGCGATTAACGCGATATCACCATGAATATTTGCCTGCAACCATATTTTCTTCAGTAATCGATCAATTAACAGCGATTGCTGCTTTAAAAGCTTGGCAGTATTTTGATGTTGGAAAAACGCTGTTTCTAATGCTTGTTGCTGTGTTTTTAAATCAAGTCGCCAAGCTTGCATGGCTTGTTTTAATGGGCTTTGTAAATCTATCATTAACTATAAATCATTCGCTATTAATTAGGCTCAGCAGGCGAACCAGCAGATAAAGTTAACACTTCAAAACCTGTTTCAGTTACTAGAACAGTATGCTCCCACTGCGCAGATAAACTGCGATCTTTTGTCACAATTGTCCAGCCGTCTGGCATTTGTTTAATGTCGCGCTTACCCGCATTAATCATAGGCTCTATGGTAAAAATCATGCCAGCGCGTAATTTTAGGCCTGTGTTAGGTCTGCCATAGTGTAATATTTGTGGATCCTCATGAAATTTCTTGCCGATGCCATGCCCACAAAATTCGCGCACAACACTACAGCCATTTTTTTCAGCAAAACTCTGAATTGCATAACCAATATCACCCAAGGTCGCCTCAGGCTTCACTTTGTGGATGCCTAACCACATGGCTTGATAAGTAAGCTCAGACAAACGCTTAGCTTGAATGGATACTTCACCCACATGAAACATGCGCGATGTATCACCATGGTAACCATTTTTAATCACCGTAATATCAATATTCAGGGTGTCGCCATTTTTCAGCACTTTGTCAGATGGTACGCCATGACAAATAACATGATTCACTGATGTACAAATGGACTTAGGGTACGGTGTATGACCATCTGGCGCATAATTTAGAGGTGCTGGAATGGCTTGTTGCACATTCACAATATAATCATGACAAAGCTGATCCAGTTTTTCTGTTGATACACCATTTACAACAAAAGGTGTTATGTAATCAAGCACCTCAGATGCTAGTTTGCCTGCAATGCGCATTTTTGCAATGTCGTCAATGCTGTGAATAGTGATGTTCATAAGTCATGAATGTATGATTAGATATGACTAATTTTAACATAAGTATGAGTAGCACCCTATTGGGTCACTTGTGGCTATTGAAATCACATATATAATTAAAGTCAAATTAATAATCTTAGGCTCAAGACATGAATAACTATCAATCAGTTGCTGCTGTAGTTGTTACTTTCAATAGGGAGGAAGAACTAAAAAAAGTAATCCACAGCCTGCAAAATCAATCTAAATTGCCGGATGAAATTATTGTTATTTTTCAAGGAGGCTCAATGGCTAGTCTTGAATGGTTAAAATTACAAGAAGGAATCTATGTATATGTGCAGGATAACAAAGGTAGCGCTGGCGGGTTTTCTAAAGGGATTGAGTTGGCTATTGAAAAAGGCCATGATTGGGTTTGGGTTACAGATGATGATGCTGTTCCAGCACTTAATTCCTTAGAGCAATTAACTAGCTGCCCATATTTTGACTGCACCAAGACAGGAATGTTATGTTCAGTAATATATGATAAAGACGATAAAGTTTATATGTCACCTGTAGTAAAAGGTGCAAATGAATGGTATAAAACTGTTCTTCAAGACAAATGCGTAACTATATCGTATGGTTGCTGGCCGGGTTCTCTTATTGCCTCTAAAGCTGTTATTGATTATGGTTTGCCAATTGCTGAATATTTTTTTTATGACGAAGATTTTGAGTTTACATCGCGTATAGCTAGGCAAAGAACTAGTTATTGCGTAATTACAAGCCATGTAATTCACTACCAGCTGCCATCAGCTAATATGTGGGAATCGCCTCGTCGATATAAAAAATTTGTTAGGAATAGATTTGCCACTATTAGGTTATCTGGAGATAGCATTATTAAAAAAGAAATTAAAGTTTTACTCTGGTTTTTCAAAATACTTACTGGGGTTTTTCTCGGTAAGTTTCCAATAGGTGCAATACCTCCTCTTTTTGAAGGTATTTTTTTTCGACCAAAGGTAAAATATCCAACAACTTCAGCTAAAGATTATTAATAGATGTCAAGATAACTATATATTCGAAATTTATTTAATAATCGTTGCTTGCAATTGAATAGCAGTCTGATTTTTGTTATAATCCGTATCACTTAGTTGGTGAGTTATGCTGATTAATTTAATTTAAATCAATGCATCGTCCCGTACAGGGTGTTTGAACAAACTTCAAATTGAGTTCAAATATTGTGGATGAATGTAATGTTAACCCTTTACATGGAGTAATTATGTCAGTAACTATGCGTCAAATGCTTGAGGCCGGTGTTCACTTTGGCCACCAAACCCGTTATTGGAACCCGAAAATGGCTGAGTACATTTTTGGTGATCGCAATAAAATTCATATTGTTAACCTTGAGAAAACATTGCCACTATTCGAAGAGGCAATGAAATATACACGTACATTAGCGGCTAACAAAGGTCGCATCTTGTTTGTTGGCACAAAACGCCAAGCACGCGATATCGTTAAAGAAGAAGCCGCACGTGCTGGTTGTGCTTATGTGAACCATCGTTGGTTAGGTGGTATGTTAACTAACTTTAAAACTGTTAAACAATCCATCAAGCGTCTGCATGACTTTGAAGCGATGCTTTTAGATGGCAGCTTAGATAAGTTTGGCAAAAAAGAAGCCTTAGGTTACAAGCGCGAAATCGAAAAATTGGAGCGTTCAATCGGCGGCATTAAAGAAATGGGTGGTTTGCCTGACGCGATTTTCATCATCGACGTTGGTCATGAAAGTGGCGCGATTACTGAAGCGGCTAAATTAGGCATTCCAGTAATTGGCGTTGTGGATACCAACAACTCACCAGATGGCGTTGCTTACGTGATTCCAGGTAATGATGACTCTTCACGTGCAATTCGTTTGTATGCACGCGGCATGGCAGATGCGGTTTTAGAAGGCCGTGCAAATGCGATTACTGAGATGGTTAAATCTGCAAAAGAAGAAACGACAGAAGCGCCAGCTGAAGCTGCAACTGCGGAATAATCGATTTAAGTAAAAAGGGGCGAATAGCCCCTTTTTCTATTTTAAAGTATATTTTAAAAATTAAGTTTAGGAGCTAAAAATGGCTGAAATTACCGCAAGCATGGTAAAAGAATTACGTGAGCGCACCGATGCGCCAATGATGGATTGCAAAAAAGCATTAACTGAAGCAGAAGGCGACATGACGCGTGCAGAAGAAATTTTGCGTGTACGTTTTGGTAATAAAGCGAGCAAAGCGGCTGGCCGCGTAGCTGCTGAAGGTACAGTGGGCGTTGCAATCTCTGCTGATGGTAAATCAGGCGCGATGATTGAAGTGAACTCTGAAACAGACTTCTGTGCAAAAAATGAAGACTTTTTGAAATTCGTTAGCGAATTGGCAACAATCGTATCAAGTAGCAACGCTGCGGATATCGAAGCGGTTGCTAAATTACCTATGCGTGGCGCAACTGTTGAAGAAACGCGCGCGCAATTGGTTGGTAAAATCGGTGAAAACATCACGCCACGTCGTTTTGTGCGCCCAACTGTACAAGGTAAATTGGCTAGCTACATTCATGGAAGCAAAATTGGCGTATTGGTAGACTTAGTTGGCGGTGACGATGCTTTAGCGAAAGATTTAGCGATGCATATTGCTGCAGCTAAACCAAAATCATTGGATGCTTCTGGTATTGATGCAAGCTTGATTGAAGCAGAGCGCCGTGTAGCGATTGAAAAGGCAAAAGAAGCCGGTAAACCAGAAGCGATGTTAGAGAAAATTGCAGACGGCACAGTACAAAAATTCTTAAAAGAAGTCACTTTGCTAAGCCAAATTTTTGTTAAAGATGACAAGTTAACCATTGAACAACTATTGAAATCTAAAGGTGCGTCAGTCGCATCGTTCACAATGTATACAGTAGGCGAAGGTATTGAAAAGGTTGTCGTTGATTATGCAGCAGAAGTTGCCGCAGCAGCTAAAGTTTAAAATGCATTAAAGAAAAAGTGGGTTAATGCCCACTTTTTTTTCGTCAAAATTTAGCTGAATTGGCTTAAAAACTTAGTAAAACCGCAGGGTTTGTGATTAAATAATCAAAATATTAAAACAGGGTAAACCATGGCAAAATCAGCCTATAAACGCATACTGCTTAAACTTTCTGGCGAAGCATTAATGGGTGATGATGCCTACGGCATTAATCGCACCACCATTAATAATATTGTTGCGCAAATTAAAGAAATTGTTGATTTAGGCGTTGAAGTAGGTGTGGTCATTGGCGGAGGTAATATTTTTCGTGGCGTAGCACCTGCAGCAGAGGGTATGGATAGAGCAACGGCTGATTATATGGGCATGCTGGCCACGGTAATGAATGCGCTGGCGCTACAGGATGCTATGCGTCATATTGGTGTTGAAGCACGCGTGCAGAGCGCGTTAAGTATTGAGTTTGTAGAGCCTTATGTGCGTGCCAAAGCCTTACGTTCTTTAGAAAAAGGGCGTGTGGTGATTTTTGGCGCAGGAACGGGAAATCCATTTTTTACTACCGATACAGCCGCTGCTTTGCGCGGTATGGAAATTGATGCTGATATTGTATTAAAAGCGACAAAAGTAGATGGAATTTATACCGCTGACCCTAAAAAAGATCCTAGCGCAACACAATATGAAACCGTTACATTTGACGAGGCTATTACGAAAGACTTAAAAGTGATGGATGCAACTGCGTTTACGCTATGTCGTGATCAAAAAATGCCGATTGGTGTGTTTAATATTTTTAAAGCAGATGCTTTGAAGCGCATCGTGATGGGTGAAAACGAAGGTACGCTTGTCGTTGTGTCATAAAATTATTTTATTTGCATCAATAAAAAGTAAAGTTGGAGAAGCACATGCTAGAAGAAATTAAAAAAAACGCAGATTTAAAAATGCAAAAATCATTAGAGTCGCTTAAAAATGATTTGGCTAAAGTACGCACAGGACGTGCACACACTGGTTTGCTGGATCACGTGATGGTGGAGTATTACGGATCAATGGTTTCGGTTAACCAAGTAGCAAACGTCAATTTGGGTGATGCACGTACCATTAACGTACAGCCGTATGAAAAAAACATGATTGGCAAAGTTGAAAAAGCGATTCGTGATTGTGATTTGGGTTTAAACCCAGCAACCAATGGCGATTTGATTCGTGTGCCAATGCCAATGCTCACAGAAGAGCGCCGTCGTGATTTGACTAAGATTGTGCGTACCGAAGGTGAGGGCGCGAAAGTGGCTATTCGCAATGTGCGTCGTGATGCCAATGATGCTTTAAAAAAACTATTAAAAGATAAAGAAATTGGTGAAGATGATGAGCGCCGTGCACAAGATGAAGTGCAGAAAATGACGGATAAAGCGATTGTTGAAGTAGATAAATTGTTGCAAGCTAAAGAATCAGATTTGATGGCGGTTTAGCTCAATAGTATGAATGCTGCAATTATAAAGGTTACACATTGAAGTTTTTTTTTAAACCATCCGCGAGTTCTACACAATCCATTCCTGAATCGTCTGAAATACCGCAGCATATCGCTGTGATTATGGATGGTAATGGTCGTTGGGCCAGAAAACGCTTTTTGCCAAGAGTTGCTGGTCATAAGCGAGGCGTAGAAATTGTGCGAGATTTAGTGAAACAATGTGCGCTGATGGACGTAAAATTTCTAACTTTGTTTGCCTTTAGCAGTGAAAATTGGCGCAGGCCAGATGATGAAGTCTCATTTTTAATGGGACTGTTTATGGATGCGCTCAAACGTGAAGTAGTTAAGTTGCATGACAACAATATCCGCTTGATTTTAATTGGTGACCGCACACGCTTTAACGCTGAGCTGGTGGCGCAAATTGAAGCCTCTGAGCAATTAACTGCTCAGAATACAGGCCTAACATTAACTATTGCGGCCAATTACGGTGGGCGATGGGATATTTTGCAGGCTACAAATCTGATGGTCAAGACACTGCCATCCAAACAAAGCGCATTTACAGAGGAAGATATTGCGCCTTATTTATCTATGCATTATGCCAGCGAGCCAGATTTGTTTATTCGCACAGGCGGCGAAAAGCGCGTGAGTAACTTTTTACTTTGGCAGTTGGCTTATACCGAATTTTATTTCACCGACACGCTTTGGCCAGATTTCGATTCAAAAGCGTTCAATGATGCGATTGGCTCTTATCAAAAAAGAGAGCGCCGTTTTGGCCGCACGAGTGAGCAACTAATGGCGGGTAAGTAGCGCATTTATGCTCAAAACCCGCATTATTACTGCCAGCTTACTGGCGATTTTCTTTATTCCTGCGCTTTTTATTTTAAGCACCATCAGCTGGGCTTACTCAATGCTGCTTTTCTGCTTGTTAGCCTTATATGAATGGGGTGGTATGATTCACTTAAGTGGAGCACAAAATAAACTTTACATGCTGATTTCAGCGATTGCGGGCTTAATCACTATTTATTTTTTGCAACAATTTGGTTTTCATTTATTCTTTTTCAAATCGCTCATTTTATTTGCCGTTGTTTCTGTTTTTTGGTTGTTCTTAGTACCTGTCTGGATGAAAACAAAGCGCATGGTCAGTAATAAGGTATTGATGGCTACGCTGGGTTTTCTGCTAATAGCTTCGCTCTGGTTGGCTTTAATTTGTGCTAAAAGCGCAGATCCATGGTTACTATTAGTTTTGCTGGCGACCATTTGGATTGCAGACAGTGCAGCCTATTTTGCTGGTAAAAATTTCGGTAAGCATAAATTAGCGCCTAATATTAGCCCAGGAAAAACATGGGAAGGCGTTGCTGGCGCATTAGTTGCCGTTACATTTTTTGGCGCAATTTTATATTTTAATGATGGCGTTGGTTTTCATCAGCTAGCCGTTTTTCCCGCTTTGTGGGTAATCACTGGCTTGGGTGTGGTGGGTGATTTATTTGAATCAATGATGAAGCGACAGGCTAATCTTAAAGATAGCGGCAACCTATTGCCTGGGCATGGGGGCGTTTTAGATCGCGTTGACGGCATTATTCCTAGCCTACCAATTGCCATACTCATGATTTATGCCTACTCCTATTTCAATTCGATTGTTTAAATTGCAAAAAATCACTATTTTAGGTAGTACAGGCACCATTGGCTTACAAACGCTGGATGTGATTGAGCGGCACGCAGATTTGTATGAAGTCTATGCGCTTGCGGCTAACTCAAATGTCGATGTGATGGTAAAGCAATGTTTGCAATTTAAACCAAAAATTGCAGTGCTACTCAATGAAAAATCTTCACTAGATTTAAGTGTTAAGTTAAAAGCTGCGGGTAGCCGCACAACTGTTATTTCAGGTATGGCAGGCTTAGAGCAAGTCTCAAGCGATGCTGAAGTAGATATTGTCATGGCGGCTATTGTAGGCGCAGCTGGCTTAAAACCTGCAATGGCTGCGGCACATGCAGGCAAACGCATTTTATTGGCCAATAAAGAAACCTTAGTTATGGCAGGTAGCTTGTTTATGCAAGCGGTGAAAGCAGGGGGCGCTACATTGCTGCCGATTGATAGCGAGCACAACGCGATATTCCAAGTTATGCCACCGCAGCAATTAAGTCATTTAAGTGACAGCGGCATTCGTAGGATTCTGTTGACAGCATCGGGCGGCCCATTCAGGTGCTACACACAAACACAGCTAGAAGCGGTTACTCCTGCATTGGCACTGAAACATCCTAACTGGGTAATGGGTGCCAAAATCACCATTGATTCCGCTACTTTGATGAATAAAGGCTTAGAAGTCATTGAGGCACATTGGCTATTTAATGCCAAGCCCGAGCAAATAGACGTTGTTGTGCATCCGCAAAGTGTGATTCATTCGATGGTGGAATATATTGACGGCAGTGTGCTGGCGCAGCTTGGTAACCCTGATATGCGCACACCGATTGCTTATGCGCTGGCTTATCCAAATCGCATTGAATCAGGCGTGGCCTCACTTAACCTGTTAGAAATCGCAAAATTAGAATTTGAAGCACCAGACACTAAACGTTTTCCTTGTTTGCAATTGGCTTACGATGCGCTAAATGTGGGTGGCACTGCGCCAGCCATATTGAATGCCGTCAACGAGGTGGCTGTAGAGGCGTTCTTAAATAATCGCATCCATTTTTTAAGTATCCCTATTTTGATTGAAAAAAGTCTCAATTCAATCCAGTCTGAGCCTGTTTCATCTTTAGAACAGTTACAAGATATTGACGCAGAAGCCAGACAGTTTGCGCAAAATAAACTACTTAAATTCGCCCATAAAAAGGTGTTAAGTGCATGACGACTTTAATCGCATTTATCATCACAATCGGCATATTGGTGACGATACATGAATATGGTCATTTTCAAGTGGCGCGTTGGTGCAATGTCAAAGTTTTGCGCTTTTCAATTGGCTTTGGCAAGCCTTTATGGAAAAAAACGTTCGGTAAAGATAATACAGAATTCGTATTGGCCGCCATTCCTTTAGGTGGTTTTGTAAAAATGCTCGATGAGCGCGAATTAAAATCTGAGCGTGAATCTGCAATTGATAACGGCCAGTATACTGAACAGTCCGTTTATTCTGAAGCTGAATTGAAACGTGCATTTAACCGCCAAAGCGTTTGGAAACGCATTGCTATTGTATTAGCTGGGCCAGTCGCTAATTTATTATTGGCTATTTTGCTATATTGGATTTTGCTGATGCAAGGCGTCACTGGCATGCGTCCAATAATAGGTGAAGTTGAAGTAAATAGTTTGGCGGCAAGCGCTGGTTTTAAAAGCGGTGAAGTCATTCAAAAAGTGGCTGGAACACCAGTTAAAACTTGGACAGACGCACGCTGGATATTATTAGAACAATCGCTTGAGAGCAAAAGTGTTGAAGTTGAAACCTTAGACAACAATAGCGACTTGAATACGCATTTATTGAGTTTTGATGGTATCGATAGCGATCCAGAAATTGATATCCTCAACAAAGTAGGTTTGAATATGATCAAGCCAATACTACCACCTATACTTGGTGAAATATTGCCAGATAGCGCAGCGCAAAAATCCAATTTTCAAGCTAATGACAAAATCTTGAGTATTGATAATGTCAAGGTGACTGATTGGGAAAGTGTAGTCAGTACGGTGAAAGCAAACCCCAACCAATCACTACAATTTAAAATAGCGCGCGCGCAAGAAGTACTCACCATTGCCGTCATACCAGAGCAAATGACTGAGAATGGTAAGCAAATTGGCCGCTTAGGAGCTAGCGTAAAAATAGATCAATCAATATTAGATAAATTATTGATTGAAGTGCAATATTCGCCACTTGAGGCTTTTCAAAAAGCCATTTTCAAAACCTGGGATACCGCAATCTTTAGCTTAAAAATGCTGGGCAGGATGTTGACTGGCGAAGTCTCGATTAAAGGCATCAGCGGGCCAGTAACCATTGCAACATTCGCTGGCGAGAGCGCAAATTTAGGGCTTACCACGTTTCTTAGTTTTCTTGCGCTAGTCAGTATCAGTATTGGCGTACTTAACCTTTTGCCAATACCTGTATTAGATGGCGGCCATTTGATGTATTATATCGTTGAAATATTTAAGGGTTCGCCAGTGTCTGATCAAACGATGTTGGCTGGACAAAAAATAGGGTTTGTATTGTTAGGTTTGCTAATGACAATTGCCATTTTTAATGACTTTAATCGACTAATTACGGGTTAACCATTTGCTTAAAATCCGCCATATCTCCGCCATTGTTTTTGCACTCTTCAGCCAGCATGTATTAGCGCTTGAGCCTTTCGTCATTAAAGATATTCGTGTTGAGGGTTTACAACGTACTGAAGCTGGCACAGTGTTTAATTTTTTGCCTGTGCAAGTCGGTGATACGATGAGCGATGAAAAAGCGACGCAAGCAATTAAGTCGCTATACAACACAGGTTTTTTCAAAGATGTGCGCATAGAAGCAGAGGGTGAAATCCTTATTGTTACTGTTCAAGAGCGCTCTGCAATTGCGAAAATTGAGTTTAGCGGTAATAAATCCTTTCCATCTGACAAAATGATAGAAGGCCTTAAGCAAATTGGTATTTCGGAAGGACTGATTTACGACAAATCATTGCTAGATCGGGCTGAGCAAGAGATTAAACGCCAGTATTTATCACAAGGTAAATACAGTGCCACAGTTAAAACAGTCAGTAGCCCTTTAGAGCGCAATCGTGTTGGAGTGCGATTTGAAATTGAAGAAGGTATTGCGGCTAAGATTCGTGATATTAATATCGTTGGCAACAACATTTACACAACCGAAGATTTGCGTGCAGAATTTTTGTTAACAACGCCTAATTGGATGAGTTGGTGGAACAAGAATGATCAATATTCCAAACAAAAACTCACTGCCGATCTTGAAACGCTCAAATCATTTTATTTAAATAAAGGCTATTTAGAGTTCTCAGTCGATTCGACGCAAGTGTCTATTTCGCCAGATAAACAAGATATTTACATTACGATTAATGTGACTGAGGGTGAGAAATATACGATTAGTGATGTGAAACTGGCTGGTGAATTACAGGTGCCAGAGTCTGAACTTAAGCCACTGATTAAAATTGCAAAAGATGACGTTTTTAACCGCCAATTGATTACTGAATCCAGTAAAGCAATAGGTGATCGACTCAGTAATGAGGGTTATGCTTTTTCAAATGTGAATGCAATCCCTGAGATTAATAAAGAAAATCATACTGCCGCTTTTACTTTTTTTGTCGATCCAGGTAAGCGTGTCTATGTGCGCCGCATTAATTTAACAGGTAATACCCGTACACGTGATTCTGTGTTGCGTCGCGAAAGCCGTCAGCTTGAATCCGCTTGGTATGCAGGCGATAAGATTAACCGCTCTAAAGAACGTTTAGACCGGTTGCAATATTTTGATGAAGTAACTATTGAGACACCTGCAGTACCAGGCAGCTCTGATCAGGTAGATATTAATATTAATGTGACTGAAAAATCGACAGGTAGCGTGCAATTCGGTGCGGGATTATCCAGTAACGAAGGTGTGGTTTTGGGCGTTACAGTTAACCAACAAAACTTTCTAGGCACAGGTAACCGCGTATCTGCCCAAATTAACACAGGTAGAGTAAATACAGTTTATTCATTGTCATACACAGACCCTTACTTTACGCCCGATGGTATTAGTCGTGGGTTTGATGTGTATAGGCGCGATGTCAACACACAAACTTTGGATATTGGTACTTACAATAGCTCTTCATATGGTGCAGGTGTTAGATTTGGACTGCCACTAACTGAGCGAGACTTTTTTTCAGCAGGCCTTACCGCAGATTTCACCAAAATTGACTTATCAGCAGGCAGCCCTAGGCAATATCTAAATTTTTGTAATAACTCCAGTGGATGTAGTAGCAATTCATTAGCATTAAATTTAGGCTGGACACATGACTCGCGAGACAACACCTTGTTTCCTAATAAAGGTGTTTTACAGCGCCTGACTGCTGAAGCGACGGTTCCTGGTTTAGACTTGCAATTTTATAAGCTAGAATATAGACATACTTGGTTTAAACAAGCGTTTAAAGATGTGACATTTATGCTCAACGGCGAGTTAGGTTACGCTGATAGCTATGGTGGAAAAGCATTCCCTTTCTTTAGAAACTTTTATGCTGGTGGCGTTAACTCTGTGCGCGGTTATGACAATGGTGCGATTGGCCCACGTGATTTTGATCCCTCAACCAACCAAGATTTTGCAGTTGGTGGAACAAGTCGTATAGTAGGCAACGCGGAGGTATTTATTCCAGTGCCATTACTTAAAAATTCATCACAGTTTCGTTTAAGTGCATTTGTTGATACAGGTAATGTCTATGCAGAAAATCAATCTATTAATTTAGGTGAGCTGCGGTATTCAACTGGTATTGGCGTCAGCTGGTTTTCACCGTTTGGACCATTAAAACTGGTTTTTGCAAAAGCACTTAACGAGCAAGAGGGCGATCAAACTCAGGTGTTGCAATTCCAACTTGGGCAACAATTTTAAGTTAAAAACGACTTAATCAGTATGCTTTTGCTGTGACATACTAATTGATGAGTAAAAATGAGATACTGATAAAGTAGTTGATGTGAGGAGATTGAAATTGAATCAAATGTTTAAAAAATTAGTTTCTGCGAGTGTGTTGGTTTTAACAACGACGTTGAGTGTGAGCTTGCAGGCGGCGGAACTTAAGGTTGGCTATGTGCAAGTCGATAAAATTTTACAAGAAGCACCACAAACTGCCGAAAGCGGTAAAAAATTAGAGCGTGAATTTAGCCCACGCTCACAAGAATTAGAACGTACCCAAAAGCAAATTCGTGACATTGAAACTGCTCTCGACAAAGATGGTGTTACATTGTCTGAAACTGACCGCCGCAACAAAGAGCGCGACGTTTCTAACCTTAAAATTGAGTTTCAGCGTAAACAGCGTGAATTACGCGAGGATATCAATTTGCGTAAAAACGAGGAGTTAACAAGTTTGCAAGATCGAATTAACAAAGCTGTACAAACAGTATCTGAAACAGATGGATACGATTTAGTGATTTATGGCGGTGTTGCATATGCTAGTAAAAAAATTGATATTACGGATAAAGTGCTCAAAATGTTAGGCAAAAAATAAATTACGTTTGGCTATTTATTTTTATTCAATTACTCACCTAGCAATTTTTTATGAGTATTAGTTTATCGTTATTAGAAATTACACAACAATTAGGTGGCTCAGTTTCAGGTAGTTCAGCCACTTTAATTAATCGAGTTGGATCGCTTGCTTTTGCGCAACATGGCGCCATCAGTTTTTTTAGCGATACTAAATATACAACTCAACTGCATGCAACTGAGTCCAGTGCGGTGATTGTTAAGCCTGAGCATGCATCGTTAACAAACCTACCCAAAATTATTACCGACAATCCCTACGCTTATTTCGCAAAATTATCACAGCTATTTAACCCTGATTATGTTGCAGCAGTTGGTATACATAGCACTGCCGTTATTGATGAGTCCGTTCAAGTTTTAGTAGATTGTAGTATTGGTCCAAGTGTTGTTATCGAAGCAAATGTCACATTGGGAAAAAATATCACAATAGGTGCAGGCTGCGTGATTGAGCGTAACTCGGTGATTGGCGACAATACTAAATTAGAGGCAAATGTCACCATTAAGCATGGCTCGCAAATTGGTCAAAACTGCCATCTATATTCTGGATGTGTCATTGGCAATGATGGCTTTGGTTATGCAGAAGCTGCTACGTCAGACAATCAAAAATACTGGGTAAAAATTCCGCAAATAGGGCGTGTCATTATTCATAACCATGTGGATATTGGTGCGAATACCACTATCGATCGTGGTGCAATTGACGATACGATTATCGAAGATGGTGTAAAGCTAGATAATCTGGTTCAGATTGCGCACAATTGCCGTATTGGTGCGCATACCGTGATTGCTGGCTGTGTGGGTATTGCTGGCAGTGCCATCATCGGCAAGCATTGTAAAATCGGTGGCGCAGCCATGATTCTAGGGCATTTAAGTATTGCAGATAATGTGACTATTTCGCCAGGCAGTATGATTATGCGTTCAATTCACAAATCAGGCACTTATACAGCATTGATGCCGTTTCAAGAACACGAGGCATGGTTAAAAACTGCTGCAAATATTCGCCACTTAAGCCAATTAACGGATAAAATGGGCCAATTAACAGATAAAATAAAAGTCCTAGAAGAAGCGATTGAAAAATTAACTTCTCAACGTTAAACATAGAGAATGATATGACAGAGTTAGCAGCAAATAAAAACGAAGCAAATGGCATGGATATTCATGAGATTCTAGACCACTTACCGCATCGATACCCATTTGTGTTGATTGATCGTGTTATTTCGATGGAAGTTGGCAAGGAAATTACTGCTTTAAAAAATGTCAGTGTCAATGAACCATTTTTCCCAGGCCATTTTCCTTATCATCCTGTGATGCCTGGTGTTTTGATTGTTGAGGCGATGGCACAAGCTGCGGCCATACTTTCGTTTAAAACAATGGGTACAAAACCTACCGATGATTCAGTATATTATTTTGCAGGTATTGATAGCGCACGCTTTAAAAAACCTGTTTCGCCAGGCGATCAAATCATTTTAAATGTCAAAATTGACCGTGTTTTAAAAGGTATTTGGAAGTATTCAGGCGTTGCAACAGTTGATGGAACGGTTGTTGCAGAAGCTAGCATGATGTGTATTTTAAAAGCAATAGAAAAATAATTAAAACAATTACTTAGTTAAGTAGTTTAAAGTAAATAGTAACTAAATTTAAGCCAAAAAATGTCTGAAAAAATACACCCGACCGCAATTATTGACACCAAAGCCGAACTAGATTCCAGCGTGACAGTAGGCGCTTATTCGATTATTGGTGCAAATGTCAAAGTAAATGCAGGAACAACCATTGCCAGCCATGTTGTCTTGCAAGGCCCAACGATTATCGGTAAAAATAATCAGATTTTTCAATTTTCATCATTGGGTGAAGCCCCACAAGATAAAAAATATCGTGATGAGCCAACAACTTTAGAAATTGGTGACAATAATACGATTCGCGAGTTTTGTACTTTTAATCGTGGCACTATTCAAGACAAAGGCGTTACCAAGATTGGCAATGACAACTGGATTATGGCTTATGTGCATATCGCCCACGATTGTACGATTGGCAATAACACGATTCTTGCCAACAATAGCTCGCTTGCAGGGCACGTTGATATTCATGATTATGCGATTTTGGGCGGCTTTACGCTGATTCATCAGTTTTGCAAGGTTGGCTCGCATGTCATTACCGCAGTGGGTTCGGTTGTATTTAAAGATATTCCACCTTATGTAACCGCTGCTGGTTACGACGCCAAACCGCATGGCATCAATTCAGAAGGCTTAAAACGCCGCGGCTTTAGCCCTGACAGCATTACCCAAATAAAACGCGCTTATAAAGCCCTATATCGTCATGGTTTGACCTTAGATGAAGCTAAAATTGAATTAGCCAATATGCAAAAGGATTGCCATGAAATTAGCATGCTATCCGACTTTTTAACAGTATCAACCCGCGGCATCGTCCGCTAGTCAGAGTCAATATGCCCAAAATTGCAATAGTGGCTGGTGAAGCCTCAGGTGACTTGTTGGGCAGCCATTTGATACGTGCGCTGAAAGCACAACGTAGCGACTTAACCTTTGTGGGTATTGCTGGTCCAAAAATGATTGCAGAAGGTGCCAAGTCCTTGTTCTCAATCGAAAATCTATCGGTCCGCGGCTATGTCGAAGTGCTTAAACATCTTTATGGCTTATTAAAATTACGCAAAAACTTATTCAAACAATTAATCATAGAAAAGCCGACACTTTTTATTGGTGTAGATGCCCCTGATTTTAATCTTTGGCTTGAACGAAAATTCAAGCAGACTGGCATTGCAGCCATTCATTACGTGAGCCCATCTATATGGGCATGGCGTGGTGGGCGTGTTACCAAAATTAAGCGTGCCGTCAGTCATATATTAGCTTTGTTTCCATTTGAACCCGCTTTGTATGAAGCTGCAAACGTACCTGTTACTTATGTAGGCCATCCGTTGGCAGACGAATTGCCAGTAGAGCCTAATACACAAGCAGCGCGCGAAACGCTTAAAATTAAGCCTGGTAAATTAGTCGTTGCCATGTTGCCTGGCAGTCGACAAAGTGAAGTAAAGCAACATGCCAGTTTGTTTGTAAAAACTGCGCACTTACTCACAAAACAACAGATTAGCGACCCCAGCTTGCCCGCAGAATTACATCCGATACAATTTTTAGTCCCGCTGATTACGCGCGAAACACGTGCAATTTTTGAGCATGCTATTCATGACAGTTATGCAGATTACCCTAATGTTGAGCTAAATCTGCAAATACTGTTTGGCCACGCGCATGATGCGATGGAAGCGGCTGATATTGTGATTGTAGCTTCTGGCACGGCGACGTTAGAAGCCGCTTTACTTAAAAAGCCGATGGTCATCACCTATCGTATGCCCGCTTTAAGCTGGTGGATATTAAAGCGCATGCGTTATCAGCCTTTTGTTGGTCTGCCTAATATTTTAGCAGGCAAGTTTTTGGTGCCAGAGTTGCTGCAGCATGAAGCGACACCGCAAAATCTAAGCGATGCTACCACCAGGCTATTAAGCGATACCAATTATTGCGCTGAAATTAAGCAAATTTTTACCAAGATCCACCTTAATTTAAAGCAAAATACTGCAGAAAAAGCCGCAGCAGTGATCTTAAGCTACATTAAATAGCTTGAATAAGCAGCAACTGATTTGTGGTGTAGATGAAGCAGGGCGCGGCCCTTTGGCTGGTAGCGTTTACGCAGCAGCAGTCATTTTGGATGCTAATAATCCGATTATTGGCTTAGCTGACTCTAAAAAGTTAACCGAAAAAAAGCGTGACTTTTTAAGCGCTGAAATCAAAACTAAATCCCTTGCATGGTCAATCGCCAGCTGTAGCGCACAAGAAATCGACGAAATCAATATTCTGCAAGCAAGCTTATTGGCCATGAAACGTGCTGTTGAATCGTTGCACTTAACGCCTGAATTAGCTGAAAAAATTCAATCTGGACAAGTATTAGTGCAGGTAGACGGCAATAAATGCCCTAAGATAAGCTTGCCGTGTGAGGCGATTGTAAAAGGCGACAGTAAGGTGCAAGCTATTTCAGCTGCTTCAATCTTGGCAAAGGTTGCGCGCGATGCTGAGTTGTATGAATTAGATAAAATCTATCCGCAATATGGTTTTGCAAAACACAAGGGTTATCCAACAGCGCATCACTTAGAAATGCTCAACTTGCATGGGATTAGCCCTTATCACCGTTTAAGCTATGCGCCCGTTAAAGCTTTAATTAAACTGTAATATTAAGACAGCAATAAAAATACGGTTGGCCTTTTATGCAAATCGGGTAACGATGCTTTTTTCCAGCTTGCCACCGTTTTTGTCACAATCATCTCACCAGTCAAGCTAATATCGCAAGCAATACACAGCCTTGTATTGGGTTGGCATGTACTTAAAATTGCTTCAAGCATGTGCTGATTGCGATACGGCGTTTCAATAAATAATTGCGTTTCTTTGTGGCTGAGAGAACGTTTTTCGATTTCTTTTAATTTGTTGTTGCGCGCCAATTTATCGACTGGCAAATAGCCTAGAAATGCGAATTGCTGACCATTTAAGCCGCTGGCCATCAAGCTAAGTAAAATTGAGCTGGGCCCAACAAATGGCACGACTTTTATGCCTTTTTGATGTGCCAACTCAACTAATTTTGCGCCAGGGTCAGCGACACCTGGGCAACCCGCATCAGACATTAGCCCCACATCCTTGCCAGCCAATAAAGGTGCTAGCAACGCAGAAACGTCTTTATCTGCAGTATGTTCATTTAATAAGTGCAAACTGAGCTCGCGCACAGGTTTAATGGTTTTGATAGTGCTTAAAAAGTGGCGTGCAGATTTTTCACTTTCAACTACAAAAGTATCCAGTTTTTGTGCAAAAGCAGTCACCTCGGGCGGCAAAACTTGATTGATATTATCATCGCCCAGCGTGACAGGTACTAAATATAAAGTGCCAAACGCGCCCATCGTTACTTGCCGGCTAATACTTTACTTGCGCTCTGTAAATAAGCGTTACTTTGTCTTCTGCCGGAATTTCTATTTTCCACTCAGCCAAATGACTATTTACTTTGGTATGCATTTTGTTTTCGCTGATAATTTTCCAATCGCCGCTAATCGGCTCTTGCACAGTGACGGTGACTTTTTCTTTTTTGGCATTTTTTAGTGTTAACTCAAATGCGCTTTCATACAAATTATTGCCTTTTGATGGGCGAGGCAATACTTTGAAGTCGGTTTGTTTTTTATCTACTGTGACGTCAAACGATTCACCTAGCTTTAAACGCACGGTTTCATTTTTAGGGGTGTGGTCAATATTATCTTCACCTACAAACTGTGCATTGCCAGCGCTATCTTTTTTATAAACACGCAATACGCCTTTGGGTAATGGCATGCCCAATTTTGCGGCTTCTTTATTATCAAACTCAATAAATACGCCCACTTTCATTTTGCTACCAATTTCGCCATACTGGCCTTGATAGTAGTAATCAGCACCACGCAATACCAATTCTTTACGAACAGGTACGCCGCTGGCAGAAAGCAATGCGACTTGTTTGGTCTGGTTTTCAGCAATGGTGGTAGGGCGGTCTAGCGTATATAAGTGATATTCCAATAACGACTCTTCTGCCATTGGTGCAGCTGCATCTGCCATCATCTCAATTTTGCGCGTTTGCATAGGGAAAGCGCGTGGTGATGGATACACACGATTGACATCGCCTGCGACCAATTGCAATTTGGCGTTTTTATAAGCGGCACCACTGCTATTGGTTAAAGTCACCCAGCCAGATAAATCCAACATATTTTCTTTGCTGTTTAGTTCGGCAACGTAATCAGCTTTCCAGCCTAAACCACCCGTTAAGTAACTTAATTCGACTGTTTGGTCGGTAGCACCTTTATTATTGATTTGTGTGACCAAAGTAGGGCGGTCGCGCAAGTTTGCGGGTACATTGTCGTAAACAATACGGTTTGTAGAAACACCTGTTTCAATACGGTTGCCGACTCTTAGCACCACACCATTGTTAGCGGATAAAACAGTTGCTTGCTCAACTGTTTCTGCGCCTGTGGCTGGATTCGTTTTAATTAAACCAACGGTTTTTCCTACATATTTTTCTAGTAATTTTGCTGGTGTGAGTAAGTCAAAATCAAAATTTTGCTCTAGTAAATTTAAACTGCCTGGTGCATTAATGCTTCGCAATAAAGCGGTTTCTGGTCGAATTTGCGCGCTAACATCGCGCAATGCAAGCGCGTTGATACCAGCATTTAATTGCACTTTGCGCGTATCTTTTACTAATGCTAAATCACCGTTGTAAATCGTGACGGCAACACTTTGCTGGTCGTTTAAAGTGCTGGTTGTTTCATTGATTACATTTTCCAAAGCATAGGCTCCCATCGATATCAGGCTGGTGATGGCTAAAATACTATTCGTTAAAATCATGTTGTGGCGTTTGAACATAGAGATTCTCCCAATTAATCGTAAAAGCCTAACGCTTGCCGCTTATATTACGCTGACACCTTCGTTATTAAGCATAGAAATGAGCTTGATTAATGGCAACCCAATCAGTGCATTTGGGTCTTCGCCTAGCATACGTTCCATCAGTGCGATTCCTAAGCCTTCTGACTTTGCGCTGCCTGCGCAGTGGTAGGGCTGTTCTTTGTTCAAGTAATTTTCAATCTGCGCATCTGATAGCTCTCTGAAACGCACCAAATAAGGCACAACTTCTGCCTGCATATGCCCAGTAGCCGCGTTAAATAAGCATAAGGCGCTGTGAAATGTCACCTCACGTCCTCGCATGGACTGTAATTGTTTGGTTGCATTCTGGTGATTTAATGGCTTACCTAATTGCACGCCATCTAAAGTCGCTACCTGATCGCAGCCAATCACTAAAGCATGCGGATATTCGCTACCGACTTTTCTGGCTTTATCCTGTGAAAGCCTTAAAGCGGTTTCATGGGGCTTTTCATTTTCTAACGGAGTTTCATCTACATGTGGCGAAATACTACTAAATGAAATTTGTAGTTTTTGCAAAAGCTCTCTCCTGTAAGTGGAAGAAGAAGCTAAGATTAAGGTTTGTTTCATGCAGTATTATCAGTAATTTTAGAGTGATTGGCTATATAAAAAACAAAAGCCGATAGCACAAACTACCGGCTTTTAATTTAATACTTAACACTTTATTCTGGTTGAATTTCTAGTAAAGATTCATCAGGCGTTACGGTATCACCTTTTGCCACATGCACAGCAACCACGGTGCCTGTTTTAGAGGCTTGGATTTCGTTTTCCATTTTCATGGCCTCAATCACTAAAACACCGTCGCCAGCGCTCACTTTATCGCCCACTTTTACTTTTACTGCCACAATAGTGCCTGGCATGGCTGTTGTCACGCAGCCAGCATGATGTGGGCGAGGGCGGCCATTAGCGGCTGAGCCTGATTTCTTTTTGCCCACGCTTTTGCCGCCAGTACTGCTGCCGTTGCCAGAAACTTCAATCTCGCTTAATGTTTCCACCATCACTTCTTCCGCAATGCCATCAACAGACACATAGAATGGGCGCTGTTCTTCGCCAGCATGACCACTGCCAGTTAGTTTAATATGGAAAGTTTCACCATGTAGTGTTACTTTAAATTCATTTGGTGCGTAACGTGCAGCACCTGTGTTTGCCGCTTCCTTGGTTAATAATGCATCTGCTTTAAGTGTGCCGGCGTTGCGTTCCTGCAAAAAGGTTTTACCAATATCAGGAAACATGGCATAAGTTAAGACATCTTCTTCACTTTTTGCAATGCGGTCAGATTCAGCCTGTAACTTAGCCATCTCTGACTCAATTAAATCGGCCGGGCGGCATGTAATCACCTTTGCATCACCAACGGCTTGTTGTTTAACGCTGGCATTAACAGGCGCTGGTGATTGGCCATATTGACCCATCAAATAATTTTTCACTTCATTGGTAACCGATTTATAGCGTGAACCCGTCATCACGTTTAATACGGCTTGCGTACCAACGATTTGCGATGTTGGCGTCACTAGTGGCGGATAACCTAAATCTTCACGCACGCGTGGAATCTCTGCTAACACTTCATCCATGCGGTCAAGCGCGCCTTGCTCTTTTAACTGATTCGATAAATTAGAAATCATGCCGCCTGGCACTTGATTCACTAAAACGCGCGTATCTACACCGGTAAAATCGCTTTCAAACTGCCAATATTTTTTACGTGTTTCACGGAAATAAGCGGTGATTTCTTGTAATTTAACCAAATCCAAACCAGTATCGTATTCGGTGCCTTTTAACGCGGCAACTATACTTTCAGTGCTTGGGTGGCTCGCGCCTTCGGCAAAAGACGAGTTGCAAGTATCAATAATAGAAGCGCCATTTTCAACACTTTTTAGCATCACCATGCTTGCTAAGCCTGATGTAGCATGGCTATGCACATGAATCGGCAAGCTGACTGCTTCAGTTAACGCTTTAACCAAATCGGCTGCTACCTGCGGCGTTAATAATCCCGCCATATCTTTAATGCCAATGCTGTCAGAGCCCATGCTTTCTAGCTCTTTTGCCATATTCACAAAGTAAGCAATGTCGTGCACAGGGCTAGTCGTATAAGACAGCGTACCAATAGCGTGCTTTTTGACTTTTTTAACTGCATTAATTGCTTCACGCAAATTGCGGGTATCGTTCATCGCATCAAAAATACGGAAAACATCCACACCGTTATCGGCCGATTTTTGTACAAAAGCATGCACCACGTCATCAGAATAATGGCGATAACCCAATAAATTCTGGCCGCGCAACAGCATATTGATTTGACTATTAGGCAAGGCTTTACGCAGCTTGGCTAAACGCTCCCAAGGGTCTTCCTTTAAATAGCGTACGCAGGCATCAAATGTTGCGCCTCCCCAAGCTTCTAATGACCAAAAACCAATTGCATCCAATTTGCTGCAAATAGGCAACATATCTTCTGTGCGCAAGCGCGTTGCAATCATCGATTGATGACCATCACGTAAAACAAGTTCGGTAAGGTGTATTTTGCTCATAATCAGTCGTTTCTATTAAATGCTTTTTCTCAAATGCCTTCGTGTGCTGCAATAGCAGCCGAAATGGCAGCGGCAATCAGTTCTGGCGGCAGTTCGGTTGCGTAATTAGTCAACTCTGGATGCGTTTCAACAAAACTGGTGTTGAATTCTGCATTTTTAAAATCAGGATGCTTCATGATTTCCTGATAATAAGGAATGGTCGTTTTAACGCCATACACCACCATATCGCCCAAAGCACGACGGCCGCGCTCTACAACGCTTTCCCAATCTAGCGCCCACACTGTCAATTTCGCACACATCGAATCGTAATAGGGTGGAATCACATAACCCGTGTAAATCGCCGCATCCATACGCACGCCAGGGCCGCCTGGTGAATAATAACGGGTGATTTTACCAAAGCTAGGCAAAAAGTCGTTTTTAGGATCTTCTGCGTTGATACGATATTCCATGGCAAAACCGCGGAAACTGATTTCACTTTGTTTATATTGCAGCGGCAAGCCATAAGCAATGCGGATTTGCTCTTGTACGATATCCACGCCAGTAATGGTTTCAGTCACCGTGTGCTCAACTTGCAAGCGGGTATTCATTTCCATAAAGTAAAACGTATTGTCAGAGTCCAGCAAGAACTCAACCGTGCCTGCGTTTTCATAGCCAACCGCTTTGGCTGCCTTCACTGCCAAGCCGCCAATATAGTCGCGCTGCGCTTGGCTTAATTGTGGTGAAGGGGCGATTTCAATCAATTTTTGATTGCGGCGCTGAATAGAGCAATCGCGCTCAAACAAATGAATCACGTTGCCTTGGCTGTCGGCCAATACTTGTACTTCAATATGACGCGGATGCACTACACATTTTTCTAAGAATACTTCAGGCTTACCAAATGCTTTGCTGGCTTCCGAAATCACGCGATCGTAATTGGTGAGCAAATCTTTTTCAGAATCACAACGCCTAATTCCGCGCCCACCACCACCATTGGTGGCTTTTAACATAACTGGATAACCAATTTTACTGGCCAACTTTACAGCGTCTTCTAAGTTTTCAAGATTGCCATCACTGCCTGGTGTACATGGAATGCCCGCATCCGTCATCGCATTGCGTGCTTGAATTTTGTCACCCATTTGACGAATGACTGAAGCATTTGGGCCGATAAACTTAATGCCACGGCGCGCGCAAATTTCGGCTAATTCGGGGTTTTCTGATAAAAAACCATAGCCTGGATGCAGCGCGTCGCAACCAGCAGCCACGGCCACGTTGACAATATTATGTGCATTTAAATAGCCAGCAACTGGGTCTGTACCAATGTTGTAGGCTTCATCCGCTTTTTTTACATGTAATGCGTGACGATCGGCCTCTGCATAGATAGCAACAGATTTGATACCCATTTCGGAACAAGCGCGTACAATACGCACTGCAATTTCACCCCGATTAGCGACAAGAATTTTTTTGAACACTTGAACCCTTAAAGAATTTTCAACAGCTTTATACTAAAATCAGCGAAATTATAACATGCTGAGTGTGTACGCAAAATAAGCTGGCGCTTAAAATTCTATCGACTTGTTATATTTAAACTATTCACAAATATATGATGAAAACACTTTCAATTAACAACTTTGAATTCGCACAATCAGAACAATCTATTGCTGGCGTATTAGATATTTTAGAGATGGATAGGCTGACTGATGTGCTGCTTATGCAAGAACCATTGCCTGAGTCAGAAATTCAATTCACCTTAACTGGGTACAACAGAAAGTATAGCTCACCTAGCCTGCATTTGAATGTAGTCGCGCATTTGCCAACTACTTGTCAGCGCTGTTTGAATGCAATGTCTGTACGACTAAAGTTGGAGTTTGACTATTTGATTACAGATAGTGAGCCTGCGGAATTTGATAAAAACGATGATTTGGATTGGCTAGAAATTTCGCCAGCAATGTCAGTGCCGGCATTAGTAGAAGATGAGCTGCTGATTGCATTTCCAATCGCACCGACTCATTCGTCTGAGCAGCAAGGCGAGTGCAAGCAGCATGCGATGCAAAGCGGCGAAAAGCCAAATCCGTTTGCAGGGCTTAAGGATTTAATGAAAAAATCGTCATAACTGAAGGCGATTAATCAATTTAAAGAGCCCAATTGCGTGATTTAACGCTATATAGTGTGTTTGTGTTTGCAGTTCACCACAAATTAAATTACAATTATGGATTAGCTATTTAACGCATTTGCTTAAAGCATTTTTTGGAGTTTTATCATGGCAGTTCAACAAAACAAAAAGTCACCTTCTAAACGTGGTATGCACCGTTCACATGACTTTTTAGTCAACCCACCTTTAGCTGTAGAGCCAACAACTGGTGAAACACATTTGCGTCACCATGTAAGCCCAACTGGCTACTACCGTGGTCGTAAAGTGTTGTCTACAAAGGGCGAATAAGCCTTTTAATTAGTCTTTTCGACTAATTTTGACTGACCAAATAGTTATACCTGTAACAGTTATGCCTAGCGCGCCGTACTTTAAAAGTGCGGCGTTTGCACATTAAGCGCAGTTGAGTTAGCGCAATTATGTACAAATCCTATCAACTGATGATTGATTGCCTAAACTTATTGACAAACATTTCATCATTACATTTAATGGTTTAAATGGATATTACGATTGCAATTGATGCGATGGGTGGCGATCACGGCCCTCACGTTACTGTTCCCGCCGCTTTAAAAGCGTTAAAGGAAGATGGTCAGCTCAATATTGTATTGGTGGGCTTAGAAGACGCTATTCAAGCTGAGCTAAAAGCGCATAAATCGGCTGTAAGCCCACGTTTGCGCATTCATCCAACCACGCAAGTAGTGTTAATGGATGAGTCGCCTCAAAGCGCGCTAAAAAACAAAAAAGATTCATCTATGCGCGTAGCCATTAACTTGGTTAAATCAGGTGAGGCAAATGCATGTGTAAGTGCTGGTAACACAGGCGCACTAATGGCTACTGCACGTTTTGTGCTGAAAACCTTGCCTGGCATTGACAGGCCTGCGATTGCTTCATCTCTGCCTTCAGAAAAAGGTAGAACCTATATGTTAGATTTGGGTGCTAATGCAGACTGTACACCACAGCATTTGCTGCAGTTTGCCGTGATGGGTGCCATGTTAGTCAGTTGCGTAGAGCATAAAGCTAGCCCCACGGTAGGCTTACTCAATATCGGCTCTGAAGATATTAAGGGCAATGAAGTGGTTAAGCAGGCAGCCGAATTGTTGCGCGCAAGCCACCTTAATTTTTATGGCAATATTGAAGGTGACGACATTTTTAAAGGGACTACCGACTTAGTGGTGTGCGATGGTTTTGTCGGCAATGTATCGCTTAAAACCACAGAAGGTTTGGCGCACATGATGGGCAAGTTTTTGACGATGGAATTTAAAAGAAACTGGCTGACTAAATTAATGGCCTTAGGTGCACTGCCTGTGCTTAAAGCATTTAAAAAACGTTTAGACCCTCGTCGTTACAATGGTGCCAGCTTTTTAGGCTTGCGCGGCATTGTCGTAAAAAGCCATGGCGGAGCAGATCAATTAGCATTTTATTATGCATTACACGTCGCCATTGAAGAGGCACGCAGTGGTGTTTTGCGCCGCATTACCGAACAATTAGAAATTGAACATTTGCAGCCACAAAATAACGCATTCAATGCAGATAATTTGGCAGAAGAAGGCATTAGCGCATGACCGAATTAAATTCTAGCCATACAAAAATCCATGCAAAAATTGCCGGAACAGGTAGCTATTTGCCGCAAAAAATCTTAACCAATGCGGACTTAGAAAAAATGGTCGACACCACCGATGAGTGGATATTTAGTCGCACTGGTATTCGTGAAAGACACATTGCCGCAGCCGATGAGTTTACCAGTGACTTGGCCTTTAATGCCGCGCAAAATGCAATTGCTA
Source organism: Methylotenera sp. (assembly GCA_021732405.1). Taxonomy (GTDB): domain Bacteria; phylum Pseudomonadota; class Gammaproteobacteria; order Burkholderiales; family Methylophilaceae; genus Methylotenera_A. Next base: position 1,594 of record JAKFVB010000016.1, on the reverse strand, counting down.
GCGCAGGCATTCAGGCGAATGATATTGATTTGATTGTTATTGCCACAACTACGCCAGATAAAATATTTCCAAGCGTTGCCACGATGGTACAACGCAAATTGGGTATTTCTGGCTGTCCTGCGTTTGATATTCAAGCGGTCTGCAGTGGCTTTGTCTATGCATTGGCAACAGCTGATAATTTTATCAAGGCAGGTAGCGCTAAATGTGTGCTTGTGATTGGTGCTGAAACCTTTTCACGCATTACCGATTACACCGATAGAGGCAATTGCATTTTGTGGGGCGATGGCGCTGGCGCTATCATTTTGCAGGCATCGTCTGAGGTGGGCGTTATTTCAACGCATTTACATGCGGATGGCAATTATGAAAAAATGTTGCACGTGCCACGTAATGCCGATGGCCCAGACACCGTTATCATGGAAGGCAATGCTGTCTTTAAAATGGCAGTGAATACGCTAGACCAAATAGTGGATGAAACGCTGGCCGCGAATGGCATGCAAAAAAGTGATATTGATTGGCTGGTGCCACATCAAGCCAATATTCGCATATTGCAGGCTACGGCAAAAAAATTAGATATGAGCATGGATAAAGTTGTGGTTACCGTTGATAAACATGGCAATACTTCAGCTGCATCGATTCCGTTGGCGTTAGATGTAGCGGTCAAAGATGGTCGCATCAAACGTGGTGATGTAATATTAATGGAAGCTTTTGGTGGCGGTTTTACTTGGGGTTCAGCTCTAATTAAGTATTAAATCACTAAAATTGGCGCCTAAAAATTAAAGAACTAAAATTATGAATCAATTTGCATTTTTCTTTCCGGGTCAAGGCTCACAATCTGTTGGCATGATGAGCGGCTTTGGTGATAATCCTGTTATTAAACAAACCTTTATTGAAGCATCCGATATTTTGGGTGTGGATTTTTGGTCTATGGCGACAGAGCCAAATGAATTGCTGAACCAAACCCAGCACACACAACCTTTGATGCTAGCCGCTGGAATTGCTACATGGCGTGCTTACCTGCAAGTTGGTGGCAAACAGCCCAGTATTTTCGCAGGTCACAGCTTAGGTGAATATGCCGCTTTGGTTGCGGCGGGTGCACTTAGCTATGCCGATGCTTTACCATTGGTTAAATATCGTGCAGAAGTGATGCAAAGCGCTGTACCAGAAGGTGTTGGCGCAATGGCCGCCATTCTTGGTTTGGATGACGAAGCGGTGCGTGCGGTATGTTTAGAAGCGGCGCAAGGTGAGGTATGTGAAGCCGTCAATTTAAACTCGCCTGGCCAAGTAGTGATTGCAGGCAACAAAGCCGCCGTTGAGCGCGGCATGGAAATCGCCAAAGCAAAAGGCGCTAAACGCGCTTTACCATTGCCTGTTAGCGTTCCATCGCATTGTGCATTAATGAAGCCAGCTGCCGAAAAACTAGCTGAATACTTAAAAAATGTATCAGTAAAAACGCCGCAAATACCCGTTTTACACAATGCGGACGTAGCCAGTTATGTGAACACAGATGAAATTAAACAAGCTTTAGTGCGCCAACTTTACAGCCCAGTGCGATGGGTAGAAACTGTGCAGGCGATTTACGCGACAGGCGTGACTA
>JAKFVB010000032.1 GCA_021732405.1 Methylotenera sp. | reverse complement strand
AACTACTTAAATTGCTTTAAAAAATGCCTATTTTAAATTATCTAAATAACGTTCTGCATCTAATGCGGCCATACAACCTGTACCTGCGCTGGTTACTGCTTGGCGATAAATATGGTCTTGCACATCGCCAGCAGCAAAAATGCCTGCGATGCTAGTAGCCGTCGCGTTACCTTTACGACCTGCTTGCGTAACGATATAACCGCCTTCCATTTCTAGCTGGCCTTCAAAGATATCGGTATTGGGCTTATGGCCAATGGCAATGAAAACGCCTTTTAAATCAATCTCTTTGGTAGTGTTGTCATTCACGTTTTTAATGCGCATACCTGTGACGCCTGTTGCATCACCCAATACTTCGTCTAGTGTATTAAACGTTTCTAATACAATCTTGCCTTCTGCCACGCGCGCCATTAACTTATCCACTAAAATCGCTTCCGCTTTAAATTTATCGCGTCTGTGCACAAGCGTTACTTTGCTGGCAATATTGGCTAAATACAGCGCTTCTTCCACTGCGGTATTACCGCCGCCAATCACGGCAACTTCTTGATTTCGATAGAAAAATCCATCACAAGTGGCACAAGCCGAAACGCCTTTCCCGCTAAATTTTTCTTCACTTGGAATGCCTAAATATTTAGCAGAAGCGCCAGTAGCGATAATCAAGGCGTCACAAGTGTATTCGCCATTATCACCCACTAAACGAATCGGTTTTTCAGTTAAATGCGTGGTATGGATATGGTCAAAAATCATTTCAGTATTAAAACGCTCTGCGTGTTTTTGAAAACGTTCCATTAACTCCGGGCCTTGTACGCCATCAGCATCGGCTGGCCAGTTATCCACTTCTGTTGTGGTCATTAATTGGCCGCCTTGCGCAATGCCAGTAATCAACACTGGGTTTAAATTGGCGCGCGCCGCGTAAACCGCCGCAGAGTAGCCAGCAGGGCCTGAGCCTAAAATAAGAAGGTGAACGTGACGTGTTGCCATTTTGAACTGCTTTCTAAGGTTAACTAATAATTACTAAATAAGGCCGATTACTTGTTTTTCAAGCAATTTTTTTGGGTTAAATAAAGCGTTAAGTCGCTTATTTTTCTAGCAAGCTACGCAACATCCAAGCGGTTTTCTCATGCAATTGCAAGCGCTGTGTGAGTAAATCTGCTGTCGCTTCGTCGGATGCGGCTTCTGATGCTGGGAATACGCTGCGTGCGGTGCGGCAGACGGCTTCGTGGCCAGCGACTAATTCAGCAATCATATCGTTGGCTTTTGGCACGCCGTCTGATTCTTTAATAGAACTAAGCTTGGCAAATTGGCTGTAAGTGCCAGGCGCATAAACGTCTAATGAGCGAATACGCTCGGCTACCAGGTCAACCGCTAGGGCAAGCTCTGTATATTGCGCTTCAAACATTAAATGTAATGTATTGAACATTGGCCCTGTCACATTCCAATGGAAATAATGTGTCTTTAAATATAAGCTGTAAGTATCAGCTAATAAATTTGATAAACCTTTTGAGATGACTTTTCTATCTTTTTCTTTGATGCCTGTATCCATTTGGTGCTCCTTTAATCGATCAATATTATCTTAATTTGCTTAACGTGAATTGTCTAAATATTAATTCACATAACGCTAGATAGACATGCTTTGTGCAATTTGATTTTGCTATAATAAATAAAATTATCTTCTTTTATCAATAGGTTTCTAACAGTTTGTTTTTTAATAAAAAATCTTCAGCAGTGAATGGTCGCTTGCAAGCGCCACCCAGTCCATCGCAACAACATGGCGCAAGCCTTGTGCGTGAGGCGTGGTGGCTAGGCTTGGTGTTAGTTGGCTTATATCTAGCAGTCATTTTAATCAGCTATCATAACCAAGATCCATCGTGGTCGCATATGGCCTCCGATAACGCCATCATCCAAAATGCAGGTGGCTCAGTCGGTGCGTGGATTGCGGATATGTTGTTGTATTTATTTGGTTTTTCAGCATGGTGGTGGGTGGTTTTAGCGTTTTATAGCATGTGGCTGATTTATTTGCGGCTAGAGTTAACCATCTCAGAGCGCCCATTTTTAGTATTCAATTTAGTCGGTTTTGCTTTGCTGCTCATTTCATCTTGTGCGCTTGAAGCAGGGCATTTAATCAGCTTGCCAGCAACATTGCCATTAAGTGGTGGTGGCATGCTTGGCAATGCGGTGGATGGTGCGTTGCGTGCCATGTTTGGTTTTACAGGCTCAACCATGATGTTGCTGCTGTTGTTTGCCGTAGGCTTTAGCCTGTTTACTGGCTGGTCTTGGATTATGATCACCGAAAAGTTAGGTAAGAATCTCATCGCTGCTTACGATTGGTCCTATCACAAATACCACGATTGGCAAGATAGAAAAGCGGGCAAAGTGGTTGTGCAAAAACGTGAAGAGTTTGTAGAAGCGGAGCGTAAACGCACGGAAGACCGTGCGCCAGTTGAGATTAAAGCGCCCGTGATTGAAATTGCGCAGAGTGAGCGCGTGCAAAAAGAAAAACAAACAGCATTATTTGCGACCGATTTAGATTCTAGCTTGCCACCATTACATTTGCTAGATGTAGCCAACAATACAGTGGAATTGCCATCAGCCGAAACATTGGATTTTACCTCACGCTTAATTGAACGTAAGTTGATGGATTTTGGTATCGAAGTAAAAGTATTATCAGCCCAGCCAGGCCCTGTGATTACACGTTATGAACTTGAGCCTGCAGCAGGGGTAAAAGGTAGCCAAGTGACTAACTTGGTTAAAGATTTAGCACGTGCGCTATCGGTTGCCAGTGTGCGTGTGGTAGAAACGATTCCAGGTAAAACCTATATGGGTTTAGAAATACCTAATCCAAAACGCCAGATTGTTTATCTATCCGAAATTATGAGCAGCCAAGCTTATGCCAGTGTAAATTCGCCGCTAGCGATTTGTTTGGGTAAAGATATTGCGGGCAAGCCAGCGGTGGCTGATTTAGCCAAAATGCCGCATGTGCTGGTTGCAGGTACGACAGGCTCAGGTAAATCGGTGGCGATTAATGCGCTTATTTTAAGTTGGCTATATAAAGCCGATGCATCGCAAGTGCGCATGATTTTAATTGACCCTAAAATGCTAGAGCTATCAGTATATGAAGGTATTCCACATTTGCTGGCGCCAGTGGTGACCGATATGCGCCAAGCAGCCAATGCGCTGAATTGGTGTGTGAATGAAATGGAACGCCGTTATAAGCTGATGTCTAGCCTGGGCGTACGTAATTTGGCGGGTTACAACCAAAAAATTAAAGATGCTGATAAAGCAGGCGAAAAAATCCCTCATCCTTTTAGCATTACGCCAGATGCGCCAGAGCCATTAGAAGAGATGCCGCTGATTGTGGTGGTAATTGATGAGTTGGCTGACTTAATGATGGTGGTGGGCAAAAAAGTAGAAGAGCTTATCGCCCGTTTGGCACAAAAAGCCCGCGCTTCTGGTATTCACTTGGTGTTAGCAACGCAACGCCCATCGGTGGATGTGATTACAGGTTTAATCAAGGCTAATGTGCCCACACGTATATCGTTTCAGGTATCCAGCAAGATTGACTCAAGAACGATATTAGACCAAATGGGCGCTGAAGCGTTACTCGGTCAAGGTGATATGTTGTATATGCCGCCTGGCACGGGTTACCCGATGCGCATTCATGGTGCATTTGTATCTGACCATGAAGTGCATCAAGTGGTGAACCATTTAAAAGCCACGGGCGAGCCGAATTATATTGAAGGTATTTTGACTAATGAAACAGAAAGCGGTGAAGCGGGCGAATTTAGTAGTGACGATGGCGCAGAAAAAGACCCGCTGTATGATGAGGCAGTGAATATTGTGTTAACTAGCCGTCGCGCCAGTATTTCATCGGTACAACGTCAGTTAAGAATTGGTTACAACCGTGCGGCAAGGTTAATCGAAGACATGGAACGCGCAGGATTGGTTTCTGCGATGCAAAGCAACGGTAACAGAGAGGTGTTGGCAAAAGGTAATGCATCAAGTGATTAAAAAACAAGTGATTAAAAAAATAGTAGTAACTGGGCTTTTAATAGCGGCACAAACCAGTTTTGCAGACGGCATAGCAAGCTTGCATGATTTCTTCAAAAATACAGAAGCTATGCGCGCGAAATTTACCCAAGTGGTCACTGATACAAAAGGGCGAAAAATTCAAGAAGTGCAAGGCTCAATGCGGTTGCAGCGCCCCAATAAATTTCGTTGGGATTATGCCAAACCGTATGAGCAGCAAATTATCAGCGATGGCAAACAGGTTTTTTTATACGATACTGATTTAGAACAAGTCACCATTCGTGAGTTAAGCAAAGCCCTGGGTTCTAGCCCTGCCGCCTTGCTGGCTGGCGGTGATGCGGTAGAAAAAAGTTTTACGATAAAAAATGCGGCGCGCAAAGATGGCTTAACTTGGGTTTTGGCGTTGCCTAAAGATAAAGACAGTGGATTTGAGCGCGTGTTGTTGGGTTTTAAAGATGACAAACTGTATAAAATGGAACTCCATGATAGCTTTAATCACATTACATTGATTACTTTTGATGCGGTTGAGCGCAATCCTGTTTTACAAGATTCTACTTTTCTGTTTATACCGCCAAAGGGCGTAGATATTGTGGGCGAGTAAATATTTTATTGAGTCATTTGCATTATTTAATCTTTAAAACCAATTAAAATTCGCACACAAATTCGCATATAGTATTGCTGTTAACTTTTTACTTTATTAAATATAGGTAATCCACTATTATTGAACAATTATTTAGTCATTAACAGGCAATAAATGCAACGCCTAAATCAACAACTTAACCTTCAAAAAACGTCATTTTATTTACTAGAAAAATTACAACTTAAAACAACAGCGCTTAAATTTAGCGCACTGTTTTTTGTGATGTTTGCTGCTATTTTATTTTCGTCACAAACGCTTGCTGCACTAGATGCTGTTTTAACAAAAGCTGAAGCGCTGATTCGCAAGGGCGATTTTAAAGCCGCTTATCTACTCTTAGAACCTCTAGAAGATGCCCGTGCAGGGGATATTAACTATGATTATTTGTTTGGTTTTGCAGGGGTAGAAAGCGGCAATGTAACGCGCGGTGCCTTTGCTTTAGAGCGAGTACTGGCAGTAGACCCGAATAACAAAGATGCGCGTACAGAAATGGCTAAAGCACATTTTTTGTTGGGTGAAACCCAAGCTTCAAAAACTGAATTTAACAACGTGCTGGCTTTAAATCCAGATGCGCAAACCAAAAAAACGGTTGAGAATTTATTAACTGCGATTCAAAAACTAGAGGGCACTACAACGACTTTTGGTGCTTATGCAGAGTTTGGTTTGGGCGCAGATTCTAAATATCAGCAGCGCGCCGAATATTAATGCAATCAGTGTTCCCTTGTTTAGTGGTGTAGCTTTTGAATTGGGTCAAGATGGTCGTGAGCAGTCTTCCAATTTTATGCAACTCGCTACTGGCTTATCGTTTCGTCAACCAGTAAATGATGATTTTGCATATTTTGGAGCGGTTAATTTAGCGCATCGCGATAATCAAACTACTTCAACATTTAACACCAGCAATTTAGACCTTAATTTAGGCTTGCAATATAAAGTGGATGAAAATAGTTTTTCATTTGCGCTGCAAAATAACAATTTTTATTTAGATTCCTCAAGCTTTAGGCATGCTTATGGCGCTACTGCACAATGGTTATATAACATTGATAGCTTCAATCAGGCAGGCGCATTTGGTCAATATAGCAAGATTAATTATGCAGGAAACAGTATTCGCAATGCCCAAAGAAGCATCGCAGGTGTTAACGTTGGGCATGTATTCCAACATGATTTCAGGCCTGTGGTTTTTGCCAGCGTTTATGGCGGCAGAGAAGACGCAGACGATTCAAGCGTTAATTTTTTGAGTCAAGATATTGTTGGCGTGCGCTTGGGCGGACAATTAAATATTGGTGCGCGCTTACAATTAACGACATCACTAGGTATTGAAAATCGCAAAAATGATGAAAATGACCCGAGTTTTTTAACCAAGCGTGAAGACAACCAATATGATGCAACATTAGGTTTGCGTTATACGTTTGCTCGTGATTGGTCAATTAGGCCGCAATATAGTTACACAAAAAATGATTCAAATATCGACTTAAATACGTTTGAGCGCCAAATACTTTCTATTAGTGTCCGTAAAGATTTTAACTGGTAACATCTGCATTAAAGCCATAAAATACGTTTTTACATTCAAAGCAAAATAAGTGAACAGCTTATTTCAAAATACCGCTCCAGCTGCGCCATTAGCAGAGCGATTGCGCCCAAAAACTTTAGATGAAGTGGTTGGGCAATCGCATTTATTGGGTGAAAATAAACCGTTAAGATTAGCATTTCAATCGGGTAAATTACCCTCTATGATTTTGTGGGGCCCGCCAGGCGTTGGTAAAACGACTTTGGCGCGTTTGATTGCGAATACTGCAGATGCAGAATTTATTGCAGTTTCTGCTGTGTTGTCGGGCATTAAAGATATTCGCGAGGCGGTAGAGCGCGCAGAATTAACCTTGCAGCAGCATGGCCGCAAAACCATATTGTTTGTAGATGAAGTACACCGATTTAACAAAGGTCAGCAAGACGCCTTTTTGCCATTTGTAGAAAGCGGCTTAATTACTTTTATTGGCGCGACTACCGAAAACCCTTCGTTTGAAGTGAATAGCGCACTGCTAAGTCGTGCGCAGGTGTTTGTGTTAAATGCACTATCAGAAATTGAGCTAGATTTACTGTTAAGTCGCGCGCAGCAATTGGTCGCGCCGAATGTTACATTAGCCGATACAGTAAAAGAACAAGTGTTAGCTTACGCCGATGGCGATGCAAGACGTTTGCTGAATTTTGTAGAAAGCTTATTTAACTCCGCTGAAAGTGCAAACGTTACCGAAATAGACGAAGCGTTTTTGCAAACCACGATGGCCAGCAAACTACGGCGTTTTGATAAAGGCGGTGAAGCGTTTTACGACCAGATTTCTGCACTGCACAAATCCGTGCGCGGTAGCAACCCCGATGCTGCTTTATATTGGTTTTTGCGCATGATAGATGGCGGCGCAGATCCACTTTATTTAAGCCGCCGCATCATCCGCATGGCGATTGAAGACATCGGCTTAGCCGACCCGCGTGCACAAACCATGGCGCTAGAAGCGTGGCAGATTTATGAACGATTAGGTTCGCCAGAGGGTGAGCTTGCACTGGCGAATATGGTGATTTATTTGGCGGTCGCGCCCAAAAGCAATGCCGCTTACAACGCCTACAATCAAGCAAAAGCGTTTGTCGCGCAAGATAAATCGCGGCCAGTGCCATTGCATTTAAGAAACGCTCCAACAAAATTGATGAAAGCGTTAGATTACGGTAAAGAGTATCGCTACGCGCACAACGAGCCAGAAGCATACGCAGCAGGTGAGCAGTATTTTCCAGATGAGTTAGAGGACGATAAAAATGGCCCGCCACGATTTTATATGCCCACACCACGCGGCTTAGAAGGTAAAATTGCCGAAAAATTGAAACACCTTAAACAACTAGACCAAGAACATTTAAAAACTAAAGCAAAGAAATAACTATGTTAGATATTCAAGCATTAAGAAACGATTTAGACGGCGTTGTTGAGCAATTAAATAGACGCGGTTTTGCGTTTGATTTCGCAGCGTTTTCAGCGCTTGAGCAAGAGCGTAAAGCTGTACAAACACGTACGCAGGACCTACAGGCAAAGCGCAATAATTCGTCTAAGCAGATTGGTATTGCGAAATCTAAGGGCGAAGGTGTCAGTGCGATTTTGGCAGAAGTAGCTGGTTTGGGTGAGGCCCTAAAAGCGGATGAAGCTTTGCTTGAAGAATTGCAAACCAAACTGCAAAATGTTTTGTTGAATGTACCTAATCTGCCGCATGAAACCGTGCCAGCAGGCAAATCAGAAGCTGATAACGTTGAAGTGCGCAAAATCGGCACACCGCGTACATTTGATTTTGAAATCAAAGACCATACCGATGTAGGCACGCCACTGGGTTTAGATTTTGATACTGGTATCAAGCTTTCAGGTACACGCTTTACGTTTATGCGTGGTGGCATTGCGAAATTGCATCGTGCTTTATCACAGTTTATGCTGGATACGCAGACTGAGCAGCATGGCTATGAAGAATGCTATACGCCATATTTGGTGAATGCGGAAACGCTGACTGGTACTGGCCAGTTACCTAAATTTGAAGAAGATTTATTCAGCTTAAATCATAACGATAGCAAGCTTTACTTAATTCCAACATCTGAAGTCACTCTCACCAACACAGTGCGCGATGAAATCGTCGCTTTAGAATCGTTGCCAATCAAGCTGACTGCGCACACGCCATGTTTTCGTTCAGAAGCGGGTTCTTATGGGCGCGATACCAAAGGCATGATTCGTCAGCATCAATTCGATAAAGTAGAAATGGTGCAGATTGTGCATCCAAGTAAAAGCTATGAGGCTTTGGAAGAGATGGTTGGGCACGCTGAAAATATTTTGAAAGCGCTGGAATTGCCTTATCGCGTGGTATCACTTTGTACTGGCGATATGGGTTTTGGCGCGGCTAAAACTTATGATTTAGAAGTGTGGCTGCCTGCGCAAAATACCTATCGCGAGATTTCGTCTGTTTCTAATTGCGAGGCGTTTCAAGCGCGACGTTTGCAAGCGCGTTTTAGAAATGAGCAAGGCAAAACCGAGTTTGTGCATACGCTAAATGGTTCTGGATTGGCAGTAGGGCGCACGTTGGTGGCGGTGTTAGAGAATTATCAAAATGCAGATGGTTCAGTCACGATTCCAGCAGTGTTGCAACCTTATATGAATAATATTAAGGTCATTAAGCCAGCTTAATTGCAAATACTTAACCAAAAAATTAACCCTAAAATATTGGTTAAGTTTTAAGCATTAATACGGTGGATAAGCACCTGCACTGGCGACTTTGAAGCCACTTTGTGAGTCATCATAACTGGGTTCAAACCGCGCTAAAATATTGTAATAACTGCGAATCGACTCGACAAAAATGACTGGCGCGCCGCCACTCGCATAACCATATTTTGCGTTCACGTAATAAGTTGGGTCGTTTAACATCACCAAAGTTTTTTTCACATCTGCCCATCTGTCAGGATTTAGTTTCAAACGCTGCGCCAGCACGCGCGCATCTTCTACATGCGCGTATCCAATATTGTAAGAGGCTAACGCCATATAAGTGCGGTCTGGCTCGGGCACGCGGTCGGGAATGGTATCTTTTAGCAAATTAATATATTTAGCCCCAGCAGGAATACTTTGTTTGGGGTCTAATCTGTCGCTAACTTTCATTAAGTCGGCGGTATCTTCGGTTAACATCATCAAACCACGCACATTCGTTGGTGATGTATTAAACGTATCCCAATGCGATTCTTGGTAACTAATGGCGGCGATTAAACGCCAATCTAGCCCTGTAATTTCTTGTGCTTGCTGAAAAAGCCGCTTGTACTTAGGCAACAAGGTGCGGCTGCGAATTAAAAAAGCTTTCACGTCAACAGGTTTAAGTCGCTTGGCGTTGCCATGATAGCGATCGATTAAGTTACGTAACGCACCATTTTTTTTAATTTTGCTAAAAAACGCGTCTACTTTTTGCTTTAACGCAGGGTCGCCATTTTTTGGTAACGCCCAAGCAATTTTTTCGGGCTCGCCAATGGCAAAAGCGACACCTAAATTGGGATAATAATTCTGCATAATAGAAACCAAATGGCTGTCAGCAATGGTGTAATCAATTTCGCCACGCGCAAGCTCTTGTAGCAATTGCTCAGAACCCACACGCAAGCGTTCCTCCCAAATTAGGCCAGATTCTTTAGGTTGTAGCTTGATTAAACGCTCTACAAAGCTAGTGCCAGCTGGCACGGTAATTAATAAGCCCGCCAAATCTTTTAATTTTTTTGGTGCTTTTGCACGCGTTTCTTTGTTTTTTTCAATGTTGTACACAACCACTTGTTGCACATCTTGGTAGGGGATAGAGAAGTCGATAATTTCTTTGCGTGCGTCTGTAATCGTTACATCCGCCGCCGCAATATCTGCTTTGTTATTCAAAATTGCAGGCAATACTTGGTTAATACTATTGGCTACAATCAATTTAAGTTGTGTATTACCGCCCAATTCTTTGATAAATAATCGAGTTAAATCGTATTCAAGGCCTGCAAATTCTTTGTCGCCATCTACATAATAGGTATTAGGGCTGTTTAACGTAACAAAAGTGATGACTTCGCTGTTTTTATCATCGGTTGGGCTAATGACTACTTTAGTGCCATCATCCACTTTGTTGCTGGGTTGGTCGCAAGAGGTGAGTAATACAATTAAACACAATAAAAATGCCGACAATAAGACGCGGTACAAATCGCGTAAATTAGGCATTAAAATGTGGTTAAGTATGAACAAATATTAGGCCCAATTTTCAGTGACAGTGCCTTCATGTGCAATGAGTATTGCGCTTGCTAAGCCATAGAAAATACCATGCTCAACCACGCCGGGCGTGTTGTTAATGAGTTGATTTAATTGTGCTTCTGATAATGCTTTATCAAAAACCATATCCAACACCAAGCTACCGTGAGAAGTGACAGATAAACCGTCTTTAGCCACGTTCTGGCGTAAATCACCCACGCCGCCTGCTTGCTCTAAGCTGTGTTTAGCGGCTTTCCACGCCATTGGCATCACTTCGATGGGGATAGCGAAATTGGTACCGATACGGCTAACTAATTTACTATTATCGGCCACCACTAAAAATTGTTTAGCTGCTTTTGCGAGCAACTTTTCCAGCACTAAATCATAGCCACGACCCTTTAAAAGTGTCATATCAGGCGTGATTTCATCAGCACCGTCTACATATAAATCTATTTCGGATACTTGAGTGAGTGCAATGACATTTAAGCTCAAACTTTGCGCTTTATTCATGCTCACGGTTGAGCTGGCAATGGTGGTGACTTTCAGGTTTTCGTCACACTGGCGGCGCGCTAGCTCTTCAATAAAATAATTGGCAGTAGAACCTGTGCCCAAGCCAACCAGCATGCCATCTTTGACGTAATTGGCAGCATGAATCGCGACAATCTGTTTATCGTTCATGTTAGCGATGCTCCTCAAGACTTATTATTTGCAGCTGTAATGACTAACGCCGCTTAATTATTGTTAGCGCGCAATGCAACGCCACGCTTAAGGTTATAATAGGTAATAAGTCACTATTAGCCAAATCATTTTTAAGCACCTAAGTCATTTTCAAGCTCATTTATGCAGTTAACTCCACCCAAGCAAGGCCAAAAAAATCGTTTTTCGTATGCTGCCAATGGCTTAGATAGCTTATCTCTAGCGTTACTTGCATGTCGCCAAAATACAACAAACAGCACAACAAACAGCACAACAATTGCCACTCAAAAATCGCCACTGGTAGTTATCACATCCAACGCTTTTGAAGCGCAGCGGCTATTAGAAGAAATCCCCTATTTTGAACCAGCGTTAACGGTACGTTTGCTGCCAGATTGGGAAACGCTGCCATACGATGTGTTTTCGCCACATCCTGATTTGATTTCAGAACGCTTGGCTACTTTGTACCAAATTAGCCAAAACCAATGCGATGTGGTGATTGTGCCAATTGCCACTGCGCTGATTCGCTTGCCAGCAGTCGCTTATCTGGCAGGGCATAGCTTTATGCTCAAAAAAGGCCAAAAACTCAACTTAGAAGCGCTGCGCCACCAATGCGCACAAGCGGGTTACCACCACGTTTCACAAGTGATTTCGCCGGGCGAGTTTAGTGTGCGTGGCGGCTTGGTGGATTTGTTTCCCATGGGCAGTGTATTTCCGTTTCGTATTGATTTGTTTGACGATGAAATTGAAAGCATTCGCACCTTTGATGTGGATACGCAACGCAGTTTGTACCCAGTGCCCGAAATACGATTATTGCCTGCGCGCGAGTTTCCGCTAGATGACAAAGGTATTGCCACTTTTAGAAGTAACTTTAGAGAGCAGTTTGAAGGCGATCCGCAACGCGCGACCATTTACAAAAATGTGAGTAAAGGCGTTGCCAGTGGTGGTATTGAATGGTATTTGCCACTGTTTTTTGAGTTAACTTCTACGCTTTTAGACTATTTACCTGAAAACACTACGCTTTGCCTGCATGGCAATTGTGATAAAGCGGCACAACAGTTTTGGACAGAAGCCAATTCGCGTTACAGATTACTAGCTTACGATACTGAGCGCCCAATTCTAAAACCAGAAATATTGCTGATTAAAACCGATGATTTTTTTGCGCAAACGCAAAACTATGCTGTTATAACTTTAAGCCATGAAGCAAAAAATCCACTGCCACCTTTGGATATTGAGCGCCGCGCAGAACAGCCTTTGCATAAATTGCAGGCGTTTATATCAGGTAATAAAAAGCGTATTTTAATTACCGCCGAAAGCCTAGGCCGCCGTGAAACAATGTCGCAATTGTTTACTGAGCATGGTATTGCTATGCCCACTTGCGAAACATGGGCTGAGTTTCAAGCCAGCGCTGCGCCGCTGATGCTAGGTGTTTCACCATTGCATAACGGCTTTTATGATGACACAACCGTTATCACCGAATCTGAATTATATTCAGGCACCGTGCGCCAACAACGTAGGCGCGAGAAAGAAAAAGTACGTAACACAGAAGGCATGCTCAAAGATTTATCCGAGTTGCATATGAACGACCCTGTGGTGCATGAACAGCATGGCGTAGGGCGCTATAAAGGGTTGATGAATTTGGATTTTGGCGAAGGCGAAACCGAATTTTTGCTACTGGAATATTTTGGCGACGACAAATTATATGTACCCGTTTCGCAGCTATTCCTAATTTCCCGTTATTCTGGCGGTCCGCCAGAAAGTGCGCCACTGCATCGTTTAGGCTCGGGTCAGTGGGAAAAAGCCAAAAAAAAAGCGCTGAAACAAATTCGCGATACTGCGGCGGAATTACTGAATCTATACGCCCAACGCGCGGCGCGGCGTGGTCATGCGTTTACGCTTAGCTTAAAAGATTATGAGGCGTTTTGTGAGGGCTTTCCGTTTGAAGAAACGCCAGACCAACTGGAAGCGATTGAAAACGTCATCAAAGACATGCAATCTGGCCGACCAATGGACAGGTTGGTTTGTGGTGATGTGGGTTTTGGCAAAACAGAAGTGGCATTGCGTGCGGCTTTTGTCGCGGTGATGGGTGGCAGACAAGTTGCTGTATTGGTGCCGACGACTTTATTGGCAGAGCAGCATTATCAAAATTTCTGCGATCGCTTTGCAGAATGGCCGATTAAAATTGCCGAAATTTCGCGTTTTAGAAGCGCCAAAGAGCAAAAGCAAGCCTTAGCCGATTTGGCTGAAGGTAAAGTAGATATTATTATCGGCACACACCGTTTGATTCAAAAAGATGTGGTGTTTAAAAACTTAGGCCTAGCGATTTTAGATGAAGAGCATCGTTTTGGCGTGCGTCAAAAAGAACAATTAAAAGCGTTGCGCGCAGAGGTGGATATCTTAACGCTCACCGCAACGCCGATTCCACGGACTTTGAGCATGGCGATGGAAGGTTTGCGCGAATTCAGCGTCATCGCCACGCCGCCGCAAAAACGCTTAAGTATCAAAACTTTCCATACCTATTATTCCGATGGCATTATCCGCGAAGCGGTGATGCGCGAGTTTAAGCGCGGCGGTCAAGTGTACTTTTTGCATAACGAAGTGGATACCATTTTCGTGCAAAAAGAAAAGTTGGAAAAAATACTGCCAGAAGCACGGATTGCCATTGCTCACGGCCAATTGCGCGAACGCGAGCTGGAACATGTGATGCGCGATTTTTATCAGCAGCGCAGTAATATTTTGCTGTGTACCACTATTATTGAAACAGGTATTGATGTGCCCACCGCCAACACAATTATCATGAATCGCGCTGATATGTTTGGCCTAGCGCAGTTGCATCAATTACGCGGACGTGTAGGGCGCTCGCATCATCAAGCCTACGCTTACTTGCTCACCGATGAGCACCGAAAAATTACGCTCCAAGCCCAGAAACGCTTAGATGCGATTCAGCTATTAGAAGATTTGGGTGCAGGTTTTCATTTAGCCATGCACGATTTGGAGATTCGCGGCGCAGGTGAATTGCTGGGTGACAGCCAAAGTGGTGAGATGCAAGAGATTGGTTTCAGTTTGTATTCCGATATGCTCAACCATGCCGTTAAGCAACTTAAAGCCGGCAAAGAACCCGATTTAAATGCGCCATTAGGCGTAACGACCGAAATCAATCTGCATGTGCCAGCCTTGTTAACCAACGCTTATTGTCCCGATGTGCATGAGCGCTTGGTGATTTATAAGCGCCTTGCCAATGCCAATAGCGATGATGATTTGGACAGCCTGCAAGAAGAACTGATAGACCGCTTTGGCTTGCTGCCTGAACAGGGCGAAGCGTTGATGGCTTGCCACCGATTACGTATTGCCGCAAAACCTTTAGGCATCAATAAAATTGATGCTTCTGATAGCGCGATTCAACTGCATTTTGCACAGACAACAGAAGTTGACCCAGTCAAATTGATTGATTTACTACAACGCGATCGCCGCTGCCGTATGAATGGCCCAGATAAATTGCGTGTAACCGTACAATTGGGTAATGTGGCACATCGCGCCGAATTTGTGAAAACGCTGCTAAAAGAATTTGCATAACTTAACGCTTTTTTCGGGTCGAATTTTTAACTCAATAATATTAGGAAACTAGATGTTAGAAAAAATCATCACTGCAGTCGCCACTTGGATCATAGGCGTAATATCCAGCATGGGTTATGGCGGCATTGTGCTGCTGATGGCGATTGAGTCGGCTTGCATTCCATTACCAAGCGAAATTATTATGCCGTTTGCGGGATTTTTGGTGAGCAAAGGTGAGATGACATTGTTTGGCATTGCCATGGCAGGCGCCATTGGATGTGTGCTGGGGTCGATTCCTGCTTATTATGCAGGCATGTTGGGCGGCAGGCCGCTGGCAGAAAAATATGGACGTTATGTGTTAATCAGTAAAAAAGATTTAGATATGGCGGATAGATGGTTTGCGACGCACGGCGAAATTATTATTTTTATCGCCCGATTATTACCCGGCGTACGTACGTTTATTGCCTTTCCTGCGGGAATGGCGCGCATGAATATGACGCGTTTTATTATTTATACGTTTGTTGGCTCGTTTATTTGGTGTTGGGCACTAGGCTATATCGGCATGAAAGCGGGTGAAAATTGGGAGAAATTAAGCGTGTATTTCCATCAGTCGCATTATGTGATTATTGCAGGTGGGTTAGCTTTTGTGGCTTGGTATATTTGGCATCATTTTAAAAATGAGTAGTCATTGCCTCGGTATATTAGCCCGCTTGGGCTAATGACGCGATTACTTTCGCATGTTAGTGTTGCTGATAAATTTTAATTAACCGTAAATTAAGAAATGAGCTAGCATGAAAAAGATTTTGCTAATATGTTTGTTATTTTGCGGTTTAATTAGTGTTAACTTTGCAAACGCATCGGCAATTTGGTCGGCAACTCTTTTAGAGGGCACGTTTAACAATACTGCAGATACCAAATTATTTTATCCAAACTACGCGATACCAACGGCAACCCCATTTTTTGTTGCTTCTTCTAATGATTTCAGACCAGTAATAAAGGTATTTGATGCCGCTGGCGTACAAATTCCAACGAGAGATTTTTTTGATGAGCCAAGTGGCGAAGCCACTGTAGCTTTGTATGGAGAGGGAACTCCATTCAACGGAATTTCAGTGCCAGCTGGTGACTACATTGTTGAGTTATCAGTCTTTCCTATACTTGCTGCTGAAAATATGCCTTTTGAAGTGCCAGCAAGTTGGAAAATTGTTTTCTACAGTGATATTGCAGACACAGATACTTCTGTTAGCCTAATTAAACCATCAACAGTTCCTATACCTGCTGCGGCATGGTTATTTGGTACGGCATTACTAGGTTTTATTGGGTTACGACGAGAGCAGATTTAAGCAGTCTAAATTTTTACCAATTTACCCTCTTTTAAAAAGAAAACAGCTTTTGTAATTGGTATATTTTCATTTATAAATAAGTTTGCATAGCGGTTTAGCTGACTGCTATGCTGTTTTGCAAGTAAAGTTAAGTCCACTGAGTCATCATAAAAAGTCAGTTTGTAATCTACAATCCACCGCGTATGTGCTCCAGTTATTTTATCTTGTTCAATAAAAGTTAAGTCTAGTCGATGCTCTTGCGGCACACCAAGTGGATCAATTGTGGTGATGCTTAATTCCGATTGTCGGCTTTCTCTGATTTGTAGCAACCAAGCACAATCTGCACTAACCACTGTTTTGCTCAAAGCATCAATCATCATTTCAACATGTGGCCCAATCAAATCTACAGAATGGCCTTTTTGCTTAAACCAATGCTGCATCGCTGGCGCACAAGCTTGGATGCGGCTGACAGGCCATGCAGCTAATCCGCTACTGGCAATCATTTCCATATACAAGTGCGTTAGCGTGCCTGTATCGGCAGCGATATTCAGCAGTGTATTTGAGGTGGTATTAACGCTATTATCAGGTGAAATATAGGCAGATTTTATATTGGTTTGCTTAAGTAAATTCGATAAGCAGGGCGCTTTTAAACGCTTCAGTTGCGGCGTAAAATCTTGTAAGCGCAATACGTTTTGCGCTTGCGCGTTGATGGTTGTTGCGGCTAAAAATTGCACTTCAACACTTGGCCATAGCAAAGATAATAACGATTTAGCCACTGGCTTGATTTCGTCTTTTTGACTTTTCTTGACCACTGCCACCAAATGCAATTTTTTAATGCTGCGCGTGGCGGCAACGTATAAAAGACGTGCAGTTTCGTTATCGATACGTTCCGTTTCTAAGTCTTTTAAAAAGTCATAAGTACTTACTTTACCCTTTATTCTTCTGGCTACAGGCGCTGCTAAAAGCGTTCTATGCTTGCTGACTGGTACTTCTTCCCACAGCATCATGGGGCTATCAGGATTAGGTGGCTTGCGATTTAGAGCCGGCAAAATAACCGTATCAAATTCCAAACCTTTAGACGCGTGAATGGTTAAAAACTGCAAGCTGTCATTAGCGGCAATATCTGGCTGGGCGTAGAGTTTTTGCATAGCGGTATCCAGCTGGTTAAAATCCAGCACAAAGCCACGCGCGGTTTTTTCCACCAGATCAAAAAATGCCTGAATATCGCGATTATCACCCGCGCTAATTAAAGTATCCGCACCGCCTAATTTAAGCCATGTACTTTCCAGCCAGCGCCGCAAGGGCATGCGGCCTGGATGCACAAATGCTTCTGCCAAAATTTCGCGCACATGCAGCAAACGTTGCTGACCATCTGCGCTTAGCATTTGCAAGCGGCTATTATCCTGCATCAATTGCCAGATGGTTGCGGAGTGATTGTCATGCGCCAGCGCGTGTAAATCAGCCAGCGTTAACCCGCACCAGGGCGCGCGCAGTACATTCAGCCAGTGCACACGATCGGCGCGGTGCAGCATGGCACGCGTGAGTGAAAGTGCATCTAGAACCGTTTGCCTGTCATTCAAACCTTCAATTTCTACCGCCTGGAAACGCATGTGCGCGTAATCGCGGCGAATCACCGAAACCAAATCATTTAAATGATTACGCGAACGCACTAAAACTACTATCTTATTATCAGGATTACTTTTTTGCTCAGTTGTAATTAAATCGGCCACATAACGCGCTTCAATCAGCTTGGCTTGTTCGCTTTCTTCATTACTATCAAGCACCAAGGGATGTACGCTGACACCCTCATCTGCAACAGCATCTTTGGTCGCGATAAAAGTGCGGTAACTAATGGCGGCTTGAGTGATATTGTCTTGCGCTGGAAAAATCGAATCGAAAGTACTATTGATCCAACCGACCACTTGCGGATGGCTGCGGTTATTACGCGTGAGTTTTAGTGGCGACAGTGGTAATTGCCCAATGCCAAATTCGCTGGCCTGCAAAAACAGGCTTACATCCGCTTTGCGGAATCGATAAATCGATTGCATGGGGTCGCCTACACAGAATAAAGTCCGTCCTTCATCAGGCTGCCAGCCCAGCGTTAGCTGCTCAATCAAGCGCATTTGCGTAGGGCTGGTATCTTGAAACTCATCCACCAATAAATGCGCAATTTTATAATCCAGCTTTAAAGCCAAATCAGTGGCGCCGCGTTCATTTTCCAAAGCATAACTGGCCGATTGCGCAATCGCCACAAAATCCACTTCGTTTGCGGCTTGAAAGGTCGTCCATAAATGCGCAGTGGCTAATTGTAGCAATTGCGCAAAGGCTTTGATGATGGCGCAATCTTGGGTGATTAAATCCAAATCTACATTGGGCAAATGGCGCGCTGAATCAAGCGCCTGTGGGTCGGCAATTAATTTGGTGAGATAAGCAAACTGCTGCTTATATTCATCGTATTCGGGATGGTTCTTATCTTTGGCTGGAAAGCCATCTTTTATATTGGGTTTTTTTCTAAATGTGCCATCATTGGTTAACAAGCCCCCAGCTAAAGCCTCCCAACTACTTAAATCATCGACGCTTGCGCCTAGTGGGTTTTCCCAATCAGCTAAAGCCTGCAAAGCGTGGTCTGGATCTAAATTGCTGGCCGCAAAGCGCATTAAAGGTATCAGCTGAATTTGTATGCTGTTCGGAATCGCTTTTAAAGTCAGTGCTAATTTCTGCTCAATTAATTCTGCCAGCGCGTTCGCTACATTTTCGGCAATTTCATCTGCCGTAATATTGGCGTGCTCACCCACCAAAGGTAGCCACTGGTCGCGTTTTGCCAGCATATCAGCCAGCAATGCAGTGAGCTTTTCAATATCGTTTTGCATAAAGCGCAGCGCCGTACTGACAATTTCATCAAGACTGTTCTCATTGGCAACTTGCGCCAGCGCTTGCTGCGCCGCGACTTGATAATGCGCATCGGCGTCTAAGCTAATCATTGGCTGACCACCAAAACGGCTTAGCAGAGGCATTTGTCGCGCCAAGCTGCTGCAAAGCGCATCCATGGTTTGAATGCGTAGCCTCGCCGGTTGCGATAGCAATTGCCAGCCATTATTTTTTGCGTGTGCCAGTGCTTTAATCGCCAAATCGCGCGTCACTTGCTTATGTGGTGCATTTACTGGCTCATTGTTTTCTGCCGCTTCTAGCGACATTAAAATACGATTGCGCATTTCAGCAGCGGCCTTATTGGTAAACGTCAGCGCGATGATTTCTTCTGGCGCTTCAACCCTTGCCAGCAATTTTAAATAGCGTTGCGTTAGCAGCTCAGTTTTGCCGGCGCCTGCAGGCGCTTCAACAATAAAATTCTCTAGCTCTAACGCGCGTTGGCGACTATGGCTATCTATCTGTATTAAATCGTTATTCATACTATTATTGATTTTGTTCAAATTGCAAGGCGCGTTCTGGCAAGCGCAGCAAAGGCTTGACTTCGCAGTAAAGTAAATCGGCCTCTTTTTCAAATTTTACATTGGCGACACCCGCTTTAATTTCTTGCGCAATGGCGGTCAAGCTTTGCTGCCAGTGCAAAGTTAACGCCTCAAAACACTCGAAATCTTTAAATGCTGAATTACCCTTTAATTCATCAAATGGTTTGATATCTGGCAGGGCATCGTTTGCCGCAATGCCACTAAATTGCGGCTCTAGCAAATCCACCTTGGCAAAACAGGCGGCAACGACTTGCTCATCTTTTAGCACCAGTGATGCATATAGTGGTAGCTGCGGTTTGGTGATGCGTGTCTCTGCCCAACTGCTATGGCTGGGTTTGCTGCTACCTGTTTTGTAATCGATGATGACAAATCCGCCGTCATCCAAAGCATCTATTCGATCAATTCGTAAGCTAATTTCCAAACCTTCAAGCGCTAAAATATGCTGCGCTTCACAGGCCTGCACGGTGAAATCAGCGCGCTGTTTTTCATGTTGCAGCCATGCATTTATCAAAGGCAGCAAGCGTTGCTGTTCAATCAGCAGAATTTGTTTAGGCACATTTTCAATGGCGCTTAAGGTTTTAATCGCAGCATCAATGGCTTGTTGAATGGCCGTTTTAAGCTGATTATCCGACATCGCTTTTAGCTTGGCTGCACTTTTGCAATTGAGCCAAAATTGCTGCAGAACGGCATGCACCAAATTGCCACGCGCAAGATTGTCCAGCCCGTCAGTTGGGCTTTCTAGCGCTTTTGCACCCAGCCGATACTGATAAAAAGCCCAAGCAGGGCAGATGGCTTGCGCTTCAAATAGCGCACTTCCGCCGCGTAACTTTTCATCTGCGCTAATCGTAGGTGCGATTGCATCATCAATTAATTCAATATTGGGTTGTGCCTGAATACTTAGGGTTTCAGCCAAAGTGTTAATCGGCATAACTGCCTCAGCAATGGGCAAATCATTTAATAAAGGTGAGGCGCGTAATTCACGGTCGGCTTCTTTATGCGCCCAAGAAAATATAATCTCACTGCTACTGTTGATTAAGCGCTGTTGCACTTTTTGCGCAAATGCCGCCTGAATATCCGTATCAGCATTTGGCATATGCATATCACGTTGTAGCTTAATTGGTAATAATGGATTTGGCCTTGCAGGCGGCGGCCAATGTTGGTCATTCATACCCAGCACCCATGCGCCATCTAATGGAATAGCACTGCTTTCTAACATACCTAATATTTGTATATTTGGCCTACCTTTGGTTTCGGGTAAAAACATATTGGCGGCGCAAATCTGATTTAACCTAGTTGCTGCATCCATAGCCGAAATAGGGCCAGTTAAAGCATCTAAATCCGTCAGGTTTTGCAATGCTTTTAGCCATGCTTGCTGGGCTTGATATTCGTAGCTGCTCAAAATTCGCGTATTTGCCCAACTGACGTCACTTAATAGTTGGCTAAATTGCACCGCCCAATCAGACGCCTTACGTTTGCCACGAAATTGTATTTGTGCGTTTTGCAATATGGCTAAATGCGCTAAAAATGTTATCAGCCCAGTTTCAGTTAACTTCTGCGCTAAAACCAACAGGCTTTGCAAGCTAACATTGCGCGCTAATTTCTTACGCATTTGCGCATCCAGCAAATGTCGCGCGTCGGTTTCGGCTTCATTGCTCCAATAGCTATCTAGCAATAGCGCACTTAAATCGGCCTGTGCAGCGTTTTGGCTGTTGACCGCTAAGCGCAATAATCGCAAGCCGCTAGCAATCATCGTGTGTTCGCTTAATGGCGCACCAATCGAAAAATCCATGGTGCGAGGCGCTTCATACAAACTTGGCTGCAAGGTTTCTGGGTGAAAAGTATCATCCAATAAATCGGCTAGCTTGCTGCGTATATTGCCCAATACTGGCGTAATAATAGCTAAATTGGCTTGTGGATTTTGTGCTAATGATTGTTTTGCCCAAGCCACCGCAGCGCGACATTCGGCGTTAATGTCATCGCATGCTATTTGCTGGGGATTTTCGCATTTTTGCTGATGTTGCAAAAAGCTGACTTTAGTATTTTTTGCTTGTAGATTAGTAATTAATCGCTGCTCTAACGGTGTCAGTCTGTCAAAACCAGCAAGCTCAATTGTGGCGGGTATTGGTAGTTGCGTTTTGCCTAAATAGTCAATTTGCATGGCTAATGCTCTGGCACATTCCAAGGCATTTTTTTCTGAACATAAAGCTTGAAAAGCCTGACGCCAGCGCAAAAACTGCCGCGTTTCTACCGATTGAAAATAATCACTTAATTGATTCTCGCTAATCTCCCACTCAATCAATAACTGATTGGCTTGCATCGCTGCATCGGCAAGGCTGGCAATATCAAATAATTCGGCTAATCGGTGTTTTTCAATGCAGCTTTGAATCGCTTGTTGCCACAGCATTTTTTCTGTTACCGCATTCAAATAAATAGCAGGAAAATGCGCTACATTTACTTCTCCCGCCAGCATAGCCTGCTGCATCAGTTGCGCTAACCATTGCTGTAACGTCATGATTGGCGGCGTTTGCCACTGTGTTTGTTTAAGCGATAATTGCTGTTGTTGATGCAACTGCAAGCCGCGACTTAGGCGGGCAGTGGTACATAATATTAAATGCGGCGTTAAATTCAACATGTCGTTATTGTAGGCGAACTTACAGTAAAATAGCGGCATGAACTTGTTTTCATCAGTCATTTTTCGGGAGTAAAAAGGTGTTAAGTAAATTCGCAAAACTATTCAAAATACTCATTTTGACTATCATTATTCCCATTATTTTGTTTGTTTTATATACTTGGGCCGCCCTTAACTGGGTATATTCAACGGGTGAGCGTGCTGGCTATGTGCAAAAATTTTCAGAAAAAGGCTATGTGTGCAAAACTTATGAGGGTGAGTTGGTGCTGGTTTCTATGCCAGGCACACAAGCCGAAAAGTTTTTGTTTACGGTAAAAGATAAATCGCTGGTTGAAAAAATTAATAGCAGTTTGGGCAAACGTGTGCGCTTAACTTATGAAGAGCACAAAGGCATTCCAAGCACATGTTTTGGCGAAACGCCTTACTATGTACAAAACGTACAGATTCTGGAAAAAGATGATTTTAATTTGCCGTATCAATAGAAACTAAATGGCAAGTACGGACGAAAAAAACTACATCACGCCACAAGGTTTTGCCACTTTGCAGGCTGAGTTTCATCAGCTCTATAAAGTTGAGCGGCCAGAAGTGGTGCGCACCGTCTCTTGGGCAGCTAGTAATGGCGACCGCAGTGAAAATGGCGATTATATCTACGGCAAACGCCGTTTGCGGCAGATTGATAGCCGCTGCCGCCATCTAATGCGGCGGATGGATTTAGCCGAAATCGTCGATAGTAGTTTGCAACAGCATTTAGAAAAAGTATTTTTTGGCGCTTGGGTGACTTTATTTAATTTGGCAGATGATAGCGAACATGTCTATCGCATCGTCGGCAAGGACGAATTAGAGCCAACCAAAGGTTATATCAGCTGGGTTTCGCCATTGGCAAAAGCCATGTTGGGCAAAGGTTTGGGCGATGTGGTAAAAGTTGTGACGCCTAAAAGTGAAGAAATGTATGAAGTGGTGGATATTCGCTACAATCAATTAGATGATTGAACTAAATCAATTATTGCATTATCCTAGAATTATGTTGAAGCGACTCTCATATTTTGCAGCTTATGTTTTATTGGTATTAATGCCAATGCAAGCCTTAGCGACCGCCAATATGCTGGTTTGTAACAGTATGATGCAATCAACTAAAAATCATTTTGACGTTGATAACCCTCAGCAGTTAATGGACCAATCTCTCGCTGCGATGCCATGTCATCAATACATGACAACAAAAAATGCGCAACAATCAAAGTCAACATCCTCTTGCCAATCTACCTGTGCAAGCCTTTGCGCCAATTTATGTGCATTAACGGCAATGCCAGTGCAGATTCAATCAAATTTTGCAATCAATGTAACGCAAACATTTGATTTTAATTACCAAGCCTACGCCTCCGTCATACAACCCAACCTGCAACGCCCACCCATACTCCTTTCTTAACGATAACTTGTCACGTCTATTGAAACGACGTGACGCTATTTTTAAGCGTTTAGGAGTGTTTGATGAATATCCCACGTGTAGACAAAAGTCTACTATTAATCTGTTTGCTATGGATTAGCCTTGCGGCACATGCAGAGCAGCCGCTAAGCCTAGCTGATGCCATTCAATTGGCAACCCAAAATCAACCTTTACTGGAATCATATCGTGATGCGGCTATTTCATCGCGTGAGGCAGCTGTGGCAGAAAGCCAATTGCCAGATCCTAAGATTAAATTTGGGATTATTAACCTGCCTGTTACTACCAGTGATGCCTTGAGCTTGAGCCGTGATGACCAGACCATGGCGAATATTGGATTTTCGCAAGAAATGGTTCCCCTTAAAAAACGTGAGGCTGCCGCAAATCGTATTACCGCAGAGGCTAATCAGTTTCAAACTGAGCAGGTGGTAATGACAAGAACTATTGAGCGCGATGTGGCTTTTGCATGGCTAGATACTTACGAAGCGCAACGCAAAAGTGAGCTGTATCAGCGCATTATCGATGACATGGTAGCCGAGCGAAAAGTACTGGCAGCTGGCGTGAGTTCGGGTGCTGCAAAAAGTAGTGATGTGCTGCGTATGGATGCAGAAATATCCCTAATCAATGAAAAACGTATTTTTGCATTGCGCGATGAACGTAAGGCCAGAGCTGGTTTAGCGCGATGGCTAGGTACTTCGGCATCACGTTCCATCTCGCCTGAGTTGCCAGTGATGAGCAAAGAGTTAAGTACGCAAAACTTACAACAAGAAATTAACCAGCATCCACTATTAATTAATGCCCAGCAAACCGAAAAAGTGGCTCAATTTGAGGTAGAGCAAGCAAGAGCTAACCTAGAACGTAACTGGAGCTGGGAAGTAGGCTATGGCAAGCGTTTTGCAGGGCGCAGCGATATGCTTACTTTTCAAGTAGCAATCGATTTGCAGCTAGATAAAGCCAATCGGCAAGATAAACGTACCGCAGAAAAACTGGTGCTGGTAGAAAAAGCACGTAAATTAACAGAAGACAGGCGGCGAGAATTGGCGGCTGAATTAGAAAATGCGCTTGCAGACGCACAAGCCGCAGATGAGCGTGAAAAAGAGCATCTCAATGTGTTAATTCCGGTTGCCAAAGCACGGTTAAGTCTTGCCCAAGCGGCTTATACCTCAGGTAAACAAAGTTTATCCGAAGTATGGGAAACCCGTAGAAATCTTGTAGAAGTTGAGCTAGATCACTGGAATATCCTCACAGACCGACAACGCGCAGCCGTCAAATTAAATTATTTACTGAATAACTTGAATGTTGGGAGCCCATCATGAAAAGACTGCATATCGTTATTTTCGTTGTTTTAATCACTTTATTTACTGGGTTAGGCTGGTTTTTCGGGCAAAAAAATAGCTTAACTAGCATGTCTGATAAAGGCTCAGACGGCATGGCAAGCGAAATGCCAATGGCTGATAAAAATGGCGTTGTACAAGATGGTAGCGGCAAGCCCGTTAAGTACTGGTATGACCCAATGGTGCCAGGACAAAAATTTGATAAGCCAGGCAAATCCCCTTTTATGGACATGATGCTAGAGCCTAAATACGCCAACGAAGGCAGTGATGGTGAGGAGGGCGGTGTCGCCATTTCATCCCAAACGGCACAAAACTTGGGCATTAGAGTAGAAAAAGTGCGCATGCAGAATTTTGGTGAAGCGTTATCAGCCGTTGGCAGGATTGAGGCCGATGAGCGCCGCTTTTATGCTGTGCAAACTCGTATGCCTGGTTTTGTAGAAAAACTATCAGTGCGCGCCATGGGTGACCCTGTGAGTAAGGGGCAAAAAATTGCGGAAATTTATGCGCCCGAAATATTAGCCGCACAGCAAGAATATTTAACGCTTATTTCGCTTAATCAGGTAGATGCGGATGGCACATTAAAGCAGGCGGCACACAACAGACTTAAGCTGTTGGGTATGTCAGAAAATGAAATAAATGCTATCACCAAAACAGGTAAGGCCAGTCCAAGATTCGGCGTTTATGCGCCTGCCTCTGGCGTGCTGACAGAATTGGGTGTGCGTGAGGGTGCACAGCTGATGTCTGGTACTTCGTTAATGCAGATTACCGATTTGTCTCAAGTGTGGTTAGTAGCAGAGGTGCCTGAGCGAGACGCAGGGCGATTAAAGCTTGGCTTGGAAGCAGAAGTGCAACTGCAAAGCCTAGTGGGTGAGACGTTTAAAGGCAAAGTCAGCTATTTGTATCCCATGCTAAACGGGGATTCTAGGACGCTACAAGTGCGTATTGAGCTGCCAAATAAGCAAAATCGTTTAAAGCCTGGCATGTACGGCAATGTAATGTTCACTGGACAAACGTATGCGGCTTTATCCATTGCCTCTGAAAGTATCATTGCCACTGGTACACGCAAAATTGTGATTGTAAAAGAAACAAGCGGCTACCGCCCAGCAGAAATTACCACTGGGCAAGAGCTTAATAATCAGACGGAAATACTCAGTGGTTTAGCAGAGGGCGAAGAAGTTGTTGCCTCAGGTCAGTTTTTACTCGATTCTGAAGCGTCGTTATCTGGCGTACTGGCAAGGTTATCGAATAAGGGCATGTCGCAACAAGACAAAACCACGGAAATGACGATGGATAAGCCCATGATGGATATGGCAATGCCAGCTGAAAAAATGCCGAAAGGGCGCGGAAAAGTGGTGGATGTTGATGCTAAATCTGGCAAGGTAACCTTGAATCATGAGCCGATTAAAGAGCTAGGTTGGCCATCGATGACGATGGGTTTTGATGTGAAAGACAATCAGCAATTAGGCAAATTAAAAGCAGGCGATGTGGTGGAATTTGATTTAAAAGCAGATGCGCCAGAAACAGCCGATAGGCCCGCGCAATATGTGATTGAGCGAGTTGAAAAAACCAGCAGCAAACAAGATGGCGCAATGAAAAATGGCGTCAAAGGAGCAAAACCATGATTGCGCAACTGATTCGCTGGTCGGCCAATAATCGTCTTTTAGTCTTACTGGCGACATTAATGATTGTCGCTTGGGGCATATTTGCGATGCTGAAAACCCCGCTGGATGCGATTCCTGATTTATCGGATACGCAAGTGATTATTCGCACACAATGGGCAGGGCAAGCGCCACAAATTGTAGAAAATCAACTGACTTATCCACTTACGACCACCATGCTCTCAGTGCCGGGCGTTAAAACAGTGCGTGGATATTCATTCTTTGGCGATTCTTTTGTATATATTCTATTTAACGATGGAACTGACCAATACTGGGCGCGTTCGCGCGTGCTGGAATACTTAAGCCAAATATCATCACGTTTACCCAAAGGCGCAAACCCCAGTTTAGGGCCAGATGCGACTGGTGTGGGTTGGATTTATGAGTACACCTTGGTAGACCGCAGTGGTAAGCACGATTTAGGTGAGTTGCGTGCACTGCAAGATTGGTTTTTAAAGTTTGAGTTGAAAACTATTCCTGGCGTGGCAGAAGTAGCTACCTTGGGTGGTTTGGTGCAGCAATATCAGATACAGGTTGATCCTGATAAATTACGTAACTATCGTATTCCGCTATCAAAAGTGGTTTCAGCCGTGCAAGCTGCTAATCAAGAAACAGGTGGCGCGGTGATTGAAACGGCTGAAGCTGAATACATGGTGCGTGCACGCGGTTATTTAGAAAATTTAGATGACTTTAGAAATATTCCTTTACAAGTTACGGCAAACGGCACGCCCATTTTGTTATCGGATGTGGCGCGTATTCAAATTGGCCCAGAACTGAGACGAGGTGTTACTGAGTTAAATGGTGAAGGTGAAGTGACAGGCGGCGTCATTGTGATGCGCGCAGGTCAAAATGCCTTGGAAGTGATTGATGGCGTAAAAGCCAAGCTAGCCGCTTTGAAAAAAAGCCTGCCTGAAGGCGTGGAAGTGGTGACAACGTATGATAGATCGCAATTAATTAAGCGCGCGGTAGATAACTTAACGCATAAATTGATTGAAGAATTTATCGTGGTCGCTTTGGTCTGTGCGATATTTTTATGGCATTTCCGTTCAGCTTTAGTGGCGATAGTTGCGCTACCGATTGGTGTATTAGTCAGCTTTATTGTGATGTACTACCAAGGTGTAAACGCTAATATCATGTCGCTAGGCGGCATAGCTATTGCCATTGGTGCAATGGTGGACGCAGCAATAGTGATGATAGAAAACGCACATCGACAGCTAGAAACCTATAAAAATGAGCATGGTGAGCCGAATAATAGTCAGCGCATTAAAGTCATTATCGATGCGGCGAGTGAGGTGGGGCCTGCGCTATTTTTCTCATTGCTGATTATTACCTTATCGTTTATTCCAATATTTACCCTAGAGGCGCAAGAAGGTAAATTATTTGCGCCATTGGCTTTTACCAAAACCTATGCCATGGCGGCAGCGGCTGGGTTATCAGTCACCTTAATTCCAGTATTAATGACCATGTTTATTCGCGGCCATATTCGGCCTGAGCATGATAATCCGCTTAATCGCTGGTTAATTGCCATTTACAAACCCATGTTGAGTAAAGTACTGCATTTTCCAAAAGTCACACTAGGCTTTGCACTTATGATAGTTGTGCTCACCTTATATCCATTAGGTAAATTGGGCAGTGAGTTTATGCCGCCGCTAGATGAAGGTGACTTGCTGTATATGCCAACGGCATTGCCTGGATTATCGATTTCCAAGGCATCTGAAATTTTGCAACTGACGGATAGGTTGATTAAAACCGTGCCAGAGGTGAAATCGGTATTCGGTAAAACAGGTCGCGCAGAAACCGCTACTGACCCTGCGCCATTAGAAATGCTGGAAACTACCATTCAATTCAAACCGCGCTCTGAATGGCGAGCTGGCATGACACCCGAAAAACTGGTGGAAGAGTTAGATGCCAGATTAAAAATACCTGGTATGGCGAATGTGTGGGTGCAGCCGATACGTAATCGTATTGATATGCTATCCACTGGCATTAAAAGTCCTGTGGGCATCAAAATTGGTGGAGCAGACTTAGATACCTTAGAAAGATTAGGCGGTGAGGTTGAGCGCTTGATGAAGCAAGTGTCAGGCGCCAGCTCGGTGATTGCCGAGCGTGTCACGGGTGGGCGCTATATTGATGTGAAAATTAACCGACTAAAAATCGCACGCTACGGCCTAAATATTGAAGACGTACAGTCATTAATCTCAACCGCGATTGGTGGTGACAATATTGGTGAAAAGATAGAAGGCTTGGCGCGTTTTCCTATTAATGTGCGCTTTCCTAGAGAGCTACGTGATTCGGTAGAAAAGCTAAAAACCTTACCGATTATCACTGAGCAGGGCGCGACTGTACCGCTGGGCGAAGTGGCGACAGTGCAAGTGACAGATGGCCCACCCATGATTAAAAGTGAAAATGCACGGCCGAATGTGTGGGTGTATGTAGATATTCATGACCGTGATTTAGGTGGTTTTGTCAAAGATGCAAAAGCTTTGCTGGATAAAGAATTACAGCTACCCGCAGGCTATTCGCTGGCTTGGTCTGGGCAGTTTGAATACTTTGAGCGTGCGGCTAAGCGACTCAGTTATGTGGTGCCAATGACCATCGGCATTATTTTTATTTTACTATTTCTATCATTTAAGCGTATCACACCCGCTTTACTCATTTTAGGTAGTCTACCCTTTGCTTTGGTCGGCGCAGTATGGTTTCTTTATTTTCTGGGGCACCATTTCTCTATTGCTAGTGGTGTGGGTATGATTGCGCTTTCTGGCTTGGCGGCTGAGTTTGGCATTATTATGTTGGTGTATTTAGATGATGCAGTTGAGCGCTATAAAGCTGCAGGTAAGCTTAATGGTAAAGAAGATTTGTATACGGCTTTAATTGAGGGCGCAGCCTTACGTGTGCGACCAAAAGCCATGACAGTTGCCGTAATTTTAGCTGGCTTAATCCCCATATTAATTGGTACTGGAACGGGCTCAGAAGCGATGAGTCGCATTGCCGCACCCATGGTTGGTGGTATGCTCACTGCGCCATTGTTATCTTTATTTGTGTTGCCCGCGGCTTATATGTTGATAATTAGAAAGTATTAAATAGAAAATATGACTTATTTAATCATTAAGTATCTGATTACCGCAGCCGTTGTGGTGTTGGTATCAGAGTTTGCTAAAGCAAATGACAAGCTGGGGGCTTTTATGGCTGCGTTACCATTAATAACTGTCTTGACGCTGATTTGGCTATATATTGAACAACAGCCAGCGCTTAAAATTGCCAACCATGCGTACTATACTTTTTGGTATGCGCTGCCAACGCTACCCATGTTTCTGATTTTTCCTTATTTGCTGCCAAAATTTGGGTTTTGGTTAACATTAATGGGTTGCATGGTACTTACTTTGCTTATTTTTTATCTTTACGCGCTTGTCTTAAAAAATTTCGGTATTCATTTATTGTGAAAGATTTAGTTTCGAAACCAAGCTGGGATATATTCTGCCGTATCGTCGATAATTTTGGCGATATTGGGGTTTGCTGGCGTTTAGCAAAGCAATTGCATATTGAGCATAGTTTGGCGGTAAGGCTGTGGATAGATGACTTAAGCGCTGCGCAAAAAATTATTCCGCAGTTAAACGTCAATTTAAATCGGCAAATTATTGATGAAATTAGCCTATTAAGTTGGCATGCAAAAACGAATTTTACCGATGCTGCAGATGTGGTTATTGAAGCATTTGCGTGCGATTTGCCAGCTAAATATGTCAGTTTGATGGCGCAAAAAAAATCCAAATGGATTAATCTGGAATATTTGTCAGCAGAAACTTGGGTGGCCGATTTTCATGCAAAACCATCACCGCAAGCCAATGGGTTGACGCGTTACTTTTACTTTCCTGGATTTAATGAAAATACAGGTGGTTTAATTCGAGAAAAAAATCAAAAGCTTGCGCATCGCTCAAACAATCAACATTCGTTCTGCAAAAGCCTAGACTTAAGCACTCATAATCACTTAAAAGTATCGTTGTTCTGTTATCCGCATGCGCCGATTGAATCGTTGCTAACGGTAATGGCTGAAACCAAGCAGCCTATAGATTGCTATGTGCCTGCAAGCAGTATTTTGCCAAAAATTGCCGATTTTTTCGGGTTAAGTACACTGAACGTGGGCGAAATTTATTCGATTAAAAGCCTTAATTTGCATGCATTGCCATTTTTAACTCAAACCGATTACGATGCCTTATTAGCTGCATGTGATGTTAATTTTGTGCGTGGCGAAGACAGCTGGGTAAGGGCAATTTGGGCGGCAAAACCGTTTATCTGGCAGCCATATTTTCAGCAAGAAAATACGCATATTAAAAAACTTAATGCATTTTTGCATATGTTTTATGCAGATTTTGAAGCAAATAGAACGGTTTATCAGGCGCATTCTGATTGGGTTGAGGCGCAATTATCCCCTGCAACTTGGCAAGATTATTTAAGGCAATTATCTTATATTGCTGAATACACTTCGCAACAATCGCAGAAATTGACAAAACAAGCAGATTTGGCCACTAAACTAGTGGATTTTTGCAATAAGGTCGCGTAAACATAAACTGCCGAAACTGGTTAAAAAAGAATAGTTTAGGTATAATGCGCGGCTTGATATTCCAACCTAATGCTTGATATCACAAACTAATTAACAGTAAGGCAACCAATGAAAACAGCTCAAGAACTCCGCGCCGGTAACGTGATTATGGCCGATGGCGTACCATTAGTGGTGGTAAAAGCCGAATACAATAAATCTGGCCGCAGCACAGCCGTTGTTAAAATGAAGTTTAAAAATTTGTTAACCGATGCGCCAAGCGAGACGATTTACGGCGCTGGCGACAAATTTGACGTGATTGTGCTTGAGAAAAAAGAAGCGACATATTCATATTTTGCCGATCCAACTTATGTGTTTATGGATGCAGAATATAACCAATACGATGTAGATGCAGAGTTTATGGAAGATGCACTACCGTTTTTAGAAGACTCAATGCCAGTGGATATTCGCTTTTATGAAGGCAAAGCGATTTCTGTAGAATTGCCAACAACAGTAGTGCGCGAAGTGACTTACACAGAGCCAGCCGTAAAAGGCGATACATCAGGCAAGGTAATGAAACCAGCTAAATTAGCGACAGGCTTTGAGATTCCAGTGCCATTGTTTGTGGCGCAAGGTGACAAGATTGAGATTGATACGCGTACAGGTGAATACCGTAACCGCGTACTAAAATAATCAAACACATTTTTGCGTCATTATACGTTGTTGCAAAGTTAAAATTTTCCCTTACATATCATATATATGCGCGGTCAAATTTTAACTTTACGCCTAGTCTAATTTAGCAAAAAAATGTTTAAGAGTTTCTATGAGTAATTAAAAAGGCCGCATATGCGGCCTTTTTAATTTGGTTGATGCTATGAAGCCGTTCCGCCTACCGTTAAGCCATCAATCTTAAGCGTTGGCTGACCAACTCCAACTGGTACGCTTTGGCCTTCTTTGCCGCAAGTGCCTACGCCTGAATCAAGCGACATATCATTACCTATCATTGAAACGCGCGTTAATACGTCAGGACCGTTGCCAATCAAGGTTGCGCCTTTGACTGGGTAGGTGATCTTGCCATCTTCAATCATATAAGCTTCGGCTGCGCTAAAGACGAATTTTCCGCTGGTGATATCCACTTGTCCGCCACCAAAATTAGCGGCGTATAAACCTTTTTTAACCGATTTAATAATCTCAGCTGGATCTTTATCGCCATTGTGCATGTATGTATTGGTCATGCGCGGCATCGGGATATGCGCGTAGCTTTCACGGCGTGCATTGCCGGTTAACGGCATGTTCATTAAACGGGCGTTTAGGCTATCTTGAATATAGCCGCGCAAAATGCCGTCTTCAATCAACACGGTTTTATTGGTTTGGTTGCCTTCATCATCCATCGTCAACGAGCCGCGCCTGTCCGTTAATGTGCCGTCATCTACAATAGTGATGCCTTTGGCGGCCACTTGTTTGCCCATCATATTGGCAAATGCGCTGCTGCCTTTGCGGTTAAAATCGCCTTCTAAGCCATGGCCAATGGCTTCATGTAGCAAAATGCCAGGCCAGCCTGCGCCCAATACCACGGTCATACTGCCAGCAGGGGCAGGGCGTGCGTCTAAGTTCACTATTGCTTGATGCACGGCTTTTTGTGCGTAATCCTGCAAGACTTCATCCGTAAAATAGCTGTAATCAAAACGCCCACCGCCGCCACTAGAGCCTTGCTCGCGGCGACCGTTCTGCTCGGCATGCACTTGTACCGAAATGCGCACCAAAGGGCGTACATCGGCCGCCATTACACCGTCACTTCTGGCGACCATGATGACTTCATATTCACCCGCAATACTGGCCATTACTTGCGTTACACGCGGGTCAACCGCTTTTGCAAACTGCTCTAAACGTTCCAGCAGTTTTACTTTTGCGTCGGCACTTAAGCTGGCGATTGGATCTTGTGGTAAGTACAGTTGGTTGTTTTGGCGGGTGATAATACTCTTGCCCGTTTGTTCCAAACCTAATGCGGCTATCGATTTAGTCGCATTAGCGGCTTGTTTCAGAGCTGGTAGGTTAATATCATCAGAATAGGCAAAAGCGGTTTTTTCACCACTGACAGCGCGCACGCCAACGCCTTGGTCAATACTGAAATTGCCTGATTTAACTTGGCCTTCTTCTAGCCCCCAAGATTCGCTGCGGCTATATTGAAAATACAAGTCTGCATAATCCACTTGGTGCGACATAATATTGCCCAGCACGCCTTGTATAGCACTACTATCAAGCCCTGTTGGCTTCAGCAATACATCGTGTGCGGTATCAAAGTGACTGGCTTTGGTCAAATTTGGCTGTTCTATTTTCATTATCTTAATATGGTGGCATTCATTGGATTTACTATACCCGCACAGCGGAAAAACACACTAAGTATATTCTTGATTACAAGTTCTTAACTAAACCGCACTTAGATTGCTTTAATCGTTTTGTGTTTTAACGCTGGCAAGCTATTACGCAAGCTGGTTTGGTAATCACGATTCACATTCGCCATCACCACGCCAGAGCCGCGCGGCAATCTATCCAAAATCACGCCCCAAGGGTCAACAATCATGCTGTTGCCATGTGTTTCGCGGCCAGATAAATGGTAGCCACCTTGCGCAGGAGCGATGACATAGCACAAGTTTTCAATCGCGCGGGCGCGGATTAAGCTTTCCCAATGCGCTTTGCCAGTGGTTTCGGTAAACGCAGATGGCACTACAATCATATCGACTTCACCCATAGCGCGGTATAACTCTGGAAATCGCAAATCGTAGCAAATGGATAAACCAATTTTGCCGTAGGGCGTTTCAACCACAACCACTTCATTGCCA
Organism: Methylotenera sp.; assembly: GCA_021732405.1. GTDB lineage: Bacteria > Pseudomonadota > Gammaproteobacteria > Burkholderiales > Methylophilaceae > Methylotenera_A. The sequence continues at coordinate 11,430 of JAKFVB010000032.1, read as the reverse complement.
GACTCTATGGTGTTTTCTTCATGATAATGTTCAGTGCCTAAGTCCAGACCAAACAAATGAATCTTGTCGTAGCGCGCCACTTGCACGCCTTTATCGTTATACACCAAGCAGCTATTACGCACTTTATTGGGGAAGTTGCTGATTATGGGCATCGTGCCGCCAATCAGCCAAATTTTATAATCTTTAGCCATTTTCGCTAAAAAACGTTGAATCACGCCGTCGCCTTCTTTTTCACGCGCGGCCACTTTATCTGTTTCTTTAACACCCATAATGCAAAAATACTCTGGCAGAACCACAATTTTTGCACCTTGATTGGCGGCAATTGCAATTAAGCGCTCGGCCTCAATCAAATTCGAAGACACGTGCGGGCTTGATGCCATTTGAATGCCAGCGACTTTAACGCTGTTAGCTGAATTTTTAGATTGATTAGATTGCTTTTTGGTGGTTATAGACATATCAATTTTAAGGTTCGTTATTATTTAGCTGAAAATGGGTTAATCGATTTTTGCGCATCATCTTTATCTGATTTTACTTCTAGAGGGTTATCCCATGTACCAGTAATTCTGTATTCAGATGACGCAATTTTGTTGAAAGGATCTTTTAGTATCTTTTGCGCAACAAATGCAGCTGCACCAACAATAGGGCCACCTGCCAGTGCAGCGAGCGATAAACTGTCACTGACATGCGGTGTCACTTTTATATTTAAATTCTGAGTTTCAGTTTTTAAATTAGTTTCGCCTTTAATATTCGCCTCCGCGGCAGGGCCAGTCATAAAAAAGTCGTCGCTGCGCACAATTCCACTATCAATTTTCGCGGTAGCGCTAATTTTATCAAACGCAAAACCGTCGCTGAATAAGTCCCTAAAATCTAAACTCAAGCGTCTAGGCAGGCTTTGCAGCGTTAATAATCCAAACAAACGCCCAACGCCTGGTTGCACTTTTAACACTTGTCCTTTGCTGGCTTCGAACGTTAAATTGCCTGCTAAGCGCGCGATATCAAACTCATGTGGGCTACCAGCCCAGTTAAGGCGACCAGTTATTTGTGCATCGCCTCCTTTAACGGTATCTGGCTGGCCAAACCGCACTAAAGTTTTGCCAATATTGCTAGAGTTAAGTGCAACCACGATGTTTGTATTGGGATTTCGTGTCCAATTATGCCAATTGCCTTGTACTTCCAGCGTGCTGTCTGAGTTGATGATGCTGAGTTTTTGAATCACCCAATCTTCGCCATTTTCAAACGCATTTAGATTCAATACGCCCAGTTTTTTTGAATCAATTTCAAAGTTTTCTGCCACTATATCGAGTGCTGGATAAGCCTGTGCTTGCTTTCGGAACTCTTTTTTGGTCTTGCTTTTAACCGCAGTATTCACCGCATTAGGAATACTTAAGCGTTTAAATCGAGCAATAATTTTACCGTTATCTGCACCTTGCCATTCAATATCACCTAGCATTTCTTTAGCTTCTAGCGCCATTTTTAAGCCTGTTGCATTTGGCTGAGCAGTTAGCTTTAATGCATGAATGCTACGGTCTCCTATATTAAGTTGGCCAATCGCAACATCTGCTTTGCTAATCAAATTAGAGTCAAATTTACTTCCATTTTTAGAGGTGCTAGGCTGCATCAGTAATGCCAGCCAATCATCAGCGTCTACCTCGTCAAGTTTACCATTAATTGTTAAGCCGGCCTGCAAAGCTGGGCTCGCAGGCACGTTAATGCCTATATTGCCGCGATCAAACTGTAGTTCGCCAGTGTAATTACTGCGCAGTATTTTTGCTGAAATAATACTGCCAATATTCAGCAGGATATTATCGCTATTAGGATTCAGCTGCTTTTTCTCAAAATTAAGATTTAACTCTTGTTGCGCCAATTTATTAAAAGGCGGCGGTAATTGCACTGCTAAACCAATCAGGTTTGAGCGAAAACGCATATCGACCAATGGTTTTTTTATGCTAATTTCGCCAGACCAGTTTGCGCTACCAATCAAACTTTCAGTCAGCACATTTGACGCTATTTTTTGAATGCCAAGCTCGCTTATTTTGCCATTGGCTGTAATTTTAATCACTTTATCTGCAGCGGTTGCCACATTAAATTGCACAGGCCCGCCAAATATTTCTGCTTCCACGCCGCTAGCATATAATCCATTTTCGTTAAATGTGAGGCTGCCATTAAGCTTACTTAATTCTGGTAAGCCTGTTTCTGCGTGCGCAAATATGCTGCCATTGCTAATCTTGTAAACACCTTTATATTTGGTGGCTGCAGAGTTTTGTAGCGGGATATTTAAATCGAGTAATAACTTGCCGCGTCCTGCTGTTTTAAGGTTGTCTGTAAAACCCAATGTCACTTGCTTAACGGGGCTTTCGTTGATAAATTTTATACCGTCAGAAACCAAGCCCTCTGCTTCGCTGGCAATATGTAGAATTGGCCAATCGGCATCTAATTGTGCAATTTCAGCGCGACCTTTAGTAATTTTTTTGCCTGAAATACGCCCTGTTTTAGTATTTAAAAGCATGCGTGTACCCTCAAATAGCATGTCTAAATCTAATGCGTCTATCATAGGCCAACCCGACCCAAACTCTAAAACAGCATCGCTAATATTAGCGGTGACTTTAAAAATACCCAGCTTAGAATCTGGTAGATGTTCGCTATTCACAAAAGGAAAATCGGCTAAATTGCCTTTCACTGTTAGTAAAACATCTTCAGCGCGGCCTGCTAATATTGAGGTGTCTAGCCAATGTAAGGTGTCTTTTCCTAGAATGACAGGGTAGTAAAAAGACGCAAACTGAGCATTGCCTTTACCAAACTGGCCTGTTAAATCTAGGTAACCACCTTTTATGCCGTTGATAGCATATTTGGCATTTATTGTGCCTGCGATATGTGGGTTGCTGATAGACAGGTCTTTAGCTGTAATGTTGATATTTTTATGATTGATAGTCCAACTGATGTCGCCCTTTATATGATTAGCAGGGATTGGCCAACGCAATACGTCTTTAAAATCTAAAGTGGTATCTTGACTATTGAGTAGCACCGTACCGCCTGCCTCATCTGCTTTTATCGATCCCGCAAGGTGATTAAACCCCGGTATTTTTTGAAATGCCTGTATGCCCAATTGGCTAAAACTGGTATCGATTTTGTAGTGCGTTGGTTTGCTGGGCGACCCCTCCCACAACAAGCTGATGTCTTGTAAAACGCCCACTGGCGCAAAGCCATTGAGTTGCATTTGTAGATTACTGGGCAAGCTAATGTGAGAATTAATGAGTTTTAACGATGCTAAATTAAATTGATTTAGCTGAATATTAGCCTTAACCCAAGGCTGATTGTTTTTAATACTGCTTGCGTAAAAACCATGACCATTGCGAATATTTAAACCATTATTAGTGTTAAGTATGATATTTTTTGCGCTAATGGTTTGCGTATTATTTTTATTCTGCCATTGCACATCACCCGAAAATGTTTGTGCAATAAAAGCGCTGGTTTGATTTTTTGTTATCACGGCTAAATTGCGGATATTGGCTTGTGTTTTAACGCTATTGATGCGGTTATTAGCAAAGTTAAGCCAAATTTTGGCATCACCTGTGCCACTTTGAATATCAATCGGATAATCTATCCAAGGCTTGTAAACTGCTAAATCAGTCTGTTTTAAATCAATAAAAAAATCGCCATGCCATTTACTCATTTTGCTCACATCGCGGCCAACAAAATTCCCGCTAGCACTGATTTTTTGTTGCGCGCCAATAGAAGGTAACGCAGACAATGTCAACTCATGTTGACCTAAGGGTTGATGTAATAAAGGGTTGCGAAGTGTTAAGTTAAATTGATTGAGCGATAGCTCAGGTGCTTGGCGTAAATCATCTTGCCAAATAATCTGTGCGTTTTTAACGTTAACTTCGCGTTGGCGCAATAACCAATTCATAAACGCTGGTTTAGATTTGCCCTCTAACGCAATACCAGCCAAATAAATACTGCCATCAGGCTTGCGGCGAATCGTCAAAGCGGGTTGATGCACCACTAATTTTGTCAGTTTAGGCTGCAAAAGCGGCACGCTTAACCATGAAAGGCTGGCCTCTACATTGTTTAAATGCAATGCAACGCGGTTTTCTGCATCAAATAAATCAATATTTTGTAAATCTACCTGTGGCGTAAAGCCATCCCAGCCTGTGACAATATCGCCAATCGTGATTTTTTGGCCAATTGTTTGTGCGGTATAGCGCGCAATATCATCTTTATATTGATCGATATTAGGGAAAATCACAAAACGCAGTGTTAATGCCGTGATTAATATGACCACCAGCAGCAAAAGCAGACCATACAACGCCCAACGGGCTATTTTTTTTAGTGTGATCATTAGTTTTGCGCGTTATAACCTTGTGTTTGAAGCGAAATAAATAGATATCAATCTTAAGTGATTATTTTACTTGAAAAAAATGGAATAACTTGTAAATAAAACGTAAACAAGCTTTAAGCTGGTATTTTCAGCATAATCACTTAGTTGCATTCAGCCAGATTGCTTTAGAATAACGCCTTTTGGCGAACTTAGCTGACGCACTTTTAGGTTTAGATAAACATTGATTCAATTTAGAAATTTAAGTCTGTTCCGCGGTGTAAAAGTGTTGCTCGAACAGGCAGCTTTTCAGCTGCATCCTGGCCACAAAGTAGGGTTGATTGGTGCCAATGGCGCGGGTAAATCATCGCTATTTGCTTTGCTGCGTGGCGAGCTACAACAAGAAGTGGGTGATTTAGAAATTCCCCCCAACTGGGTAATTGCACATGTGGCGCAGGAAACGCCTAGCCTGAATTTGCCAGCTTTGCAATTTACGCTGGAAGGCGACGCTGAGTTAACCGACATTGAAGCCGCATTAATGCAAGCCGAAACGCAGCATCAGGGTGCCAATTTTTCAGGTGAAAGCATTGCTGAATTGCATCAACGTTTAAGTGATATTGAAGGTTATTCAGCCAAAGCACGCGCATCCAGCTTGCTAGATGGTTTGGGTTTTACGCAGGCAGACTTAACACGTCCAGTAAGCGATTTTTCTGGCGGTTGGCGCGTACGGTTGAATTTGGCGCGTGCACTCATGTGTCGCAGTGATTTGTTATTACTAGATGAGCCAACCAACCATTTGGATTTGGATGCGGTGATTTGGCTGGAAACTTGGTTACGTGATTATCGCGGTACCTTGTTATTGATTTCACACGATAGAGATTTTTTAGATAATGTAATTGATACCGTGCTGCATATTGAGCAGCAGCGCATTACTTTATATCGCGGTGGCTATAGTGATTTTGAACGGCAACGTGCGGAAAAGCTGGCTTTGCAACAAGCCATGTTTGAAAAGCAACAACGCAAAGTGGCGCATTTGCATAGTTATATCGACCGCTTTAGAGTGCAAGCCACCAAAGCTCGCCAAGCGCAAAGCCGCATTAAAGCATTAGAGCGCATGGAAATGATTTCAGCCGCGCATGTAGATTCGCAATTTAGCTTTGAATTTCGTAGCCCCATTGCCGCGCCAGACCCGTTATTGGTATTAGATGATGTTGATGCAGGCTATGCGGATAAGACCATTTTGAAAAAGGTAGTGATGGCGATTCGACCAGGTGAGCGCATTGGCTTGCTTGGTAAAAATGGCGCAGGAAAATCGACTTTAATTAAATTGTTGGCGGCTGAATTAAAGCCACTAGTGATTGATGGAAAGTCAGGCAAACGCGTAGAGGGAAAAGAACTGAATATCGGCTACTTTGCTCAACATCAATTAGAGCAATTGCGCCCGCATGAATCACCCTTGCAACATATGCTGCGACTTGACCCCACCACACGTGAGCAAGAGCATCTGAACTATTTAGGCGGTTTTGATTTTAAAGGCGATATGGCGCGTGCCAGTTGCGAAAATTTTTCGGGTGGCGAAAAATCGCGTTTGGCTTTGGCTTTATTGATTTGGACGCGGCCTAATTTGCTGTTGCTGGATGAGCCGACCAACCACTTGGATTTGGAAATGCGCCATGCTTTAACGCTGGCGTTGCAAGATTACCAAGGTGGCGTGATTCTGGTGTCGCATGATAGAGCCTTATTGCGCGCCACTTGCGATAATTTTGTGCTGGTTGCCAACGGCGTGGCAGAAGCGTTTGATGGCGATTTAGACGATTATAAAGATTGGCTGGCTAGTACCAAAACGCAGGAAAAATCAGAACTTAACGCTCAAATAATGCCAAAAAATAATGATTACGCGCAAAGCAAAGCAGAGCGCCAAGCGCGTATCGTTGCGCGCAGGCCGTTAGTGAAAGAAACCGAGCAGATTGAGAAAAACCTAGAAAAACTAAACGCTGAAAAAACCATATTAGACGCACGCGCCAGTGAAGCCAGCTTATATGATGCAGGCAATAAGGCCGAGTTGCAGCAGCTGCTAAAACGCCAAGCGGAATTAAGTGGCGCGATTGATACGGCTGAAATGCGCTGGCTGGAGTTGCACGAGCAATTAGAAGAGTTGCCCGAAGTTAGTTAACCCATTTTAAAGTAGGAAAAATATGGATTATTCAACACGCTTAACCTTGCTGCATACCTTGTGTTTGGCAGAAACCTTTAATGATGGCGCAAAGCCGAATATCAGTTTAGATGATTATAGTGCAGTTGATTCCGCGCATTATTTAGCTAGCTTTGTCACATTCAGGGCGATTCAAGAGGCTGGCCGCCAGCCAGCGGATGAGCGGCACAATAACTTTGATATGCTGAGTGTTTATCAAGCCTATGCCATGTTGATATTTGCCTTTTTAACCTTGCCGCTAACGCATGAATTATCAGAAGATGGTAAAGCCGCACCTGATTTAACGGCCGCGCAGGTGATTATCGCCAAAACCTTATTTGCAGGTATTGCAGATGTTGAGCTGATTGAAATTATCGATTCAGGCTTTCATAAATTTAAACTGATAGGCGATGCAGAGGCAGAGCATTGGGCGGAGTTTAGAGAGAACCTAGATAAAATAACGGTGAGCTTTGTGGTGTCAGGCACAGACGACGATAGCCCACACAGCAAAGATGAAGTGCTGCCACTTTTTGGCCAACTATTAAGCCAATTATGCGAAGCGTTTGAGCGCGATTAACGATACATAAAAGTAGCGACAATAAAAAACCTGTTTGCGTTTAACAAACAGGTTTTTAGTATGAATTGATTAACTATTAGTCGGGTTTGCTTTTGGTTGATGATATTTATAACGTGCTGGTTTACCCATGCCGCGCTCACCACGTTCCATTTTAAATTCACGCGCTTTTTGACGCTGTTCAGGCGTTAACAAGGCGGTAATTTTAGCCTCTGTTTTTAAGCGACTCATGGCTTTTTCTTTCTCTAATTGAGCCAATTGATCGGTTAATTGCTGTGCTTTTGCTTCGTCAAAACTATCGGCTTGTGCAAGTGTGCGTAAAGATTCCATTGTTTCGCGTTGCTGTTTGTGCTGCGCATATTTTGCAGGTGCTTGCTCATGCATAATTGCAAATATTTTATCTTGCTGATCTTGCGTTAAGTTAAGTGCACGTAAATGAGGTGCCATGCCATGATGACCAGCGCCAGCGTGATGGACTGTGCGATGACTTGAGTGGTGCCCACTTTTTTCACAGTGCTTGCCATCTTCGGCATAGCTTAAACTGGCAAAAGGTAAGGTAATGGCTAGGGTTGAAATAGCCAATAATTGTTTAATCGTGGTGTGTTTCATGTTGTTATCCTTCATGTGGTTAACGTTAAATTGCAATTAAAATCTAATATTTAAATCCTATTAATCGTGCTTTTTAGGATGTTGCCATTGTGCAACTGTGTTTTGTAAAGCGCTGTTAAGATAGTGTAAATCTGCGTAAATATGCGGTATTAAGCTTGTTGCTGATTTGACTGGACGCTATGATGCATTACCTATTAAAGGCTTAATATTCATATGGATAAAATCTTACTGGTTGACGACGATGCCGAGTTGGTTGGTATGCTTAAAGAGTATATTGAGCTAGAAAGCTTTGCTGTAAACACCGCACACGATGGTGAGTCGGGGTTAAATGCCTTGCAAGCTGAACAATATGATTTGGTGGTGTTGGATGTGATGATGCCTAAATTAAACGGCATAGAAACATTACGCAAAATTAGGCAAACCAGTAATATGCCCGTGATTATGCTCACAGCCAAAGGTGACGATGCAGATCGCATTGTGGGCTTGGAGTTGGGGGCAGATGATTATGTCGCAAAGCCATGCACCCCGCGTGAGCTGGTGGCACGCATTAGAGCAATATTACGGCGCGCAAAACCTGCGCAAAATAACACAAAAACCATCACATTAAATGAGTTAACGATAACGCCAGAACAGCGCCGCGTAGAATGGTCAGGCGTGCCATTAACACTCACCAGCACTGAGTTTAATTTGTTAGAGGTGCTGGTAGAACGTGCGGGCAATGTGGTGAGCAAGCAGATACTGTCTGAATTGGCTTTGGGCCGGCCAATGGCAAAATTTGACCGCAATATTGATGTGCATATGAGTAGCGTGCGCCAAAAATTAAGTGCCGCCGCAGGCGGTAAACAGTTGATACAAACAGTGTATCGGCTGGGCTATCAATATCTTAAATAATCAAAACGACAAAAACACTTATGGGCAAACTTTACTGGAAATTCTTTCTGTTTTTCTTTTTTGCACAGCTGACCACTGTGCTGATTGTGAGCCTAGCAATTGGTATGGTTAATGATAAGCGCGAAAGAGAAAGACGTCTCATAGATAGTGCACCAGCAGCCAGAACCATGGTAATAGCCGCGGCCAGCACACTTAAAGCAAATGGTATTGCATCGCTGCAATCCTTACTAGAATCATGGGTTATCGAGCCAATTCCGCAGCTATATGCGGTGAATGAACAAGGGCTGGATGTATTAAAGCGCCAGCTACCGAAAGGCATCAATATAGCGTCTCTAATAGATTTGATGAATGACAGCGATAATCGTGCTATACAGAAGATACATGCGGATGATGGCCATGATTACTGGTTATTTGTAGAGCCTCGCCCTAAACGGCCGCCACCAACGTATTTTAACGGTGTTAAGTTGCAGCAAAATGTTAAATATCTGCTGCCCGCTATGCCGCTGGTTGTTGGGTTTTTTGTCAGCTTTCTATTTGCAGCGATGTTGGCTTGGTATTTTTCTAAGCCAATCAAACAGTTAAGGTTTGCTTTTGATAGTGCCGCCAGTGGTCATTTAGATGTACGCGTGGGTGCTGCAATGCGTGGCCGGCGTGATGAACTGGCTGATTTAGGCAGTGCATTTGATGTGATGGTGGGTCGTATCAGCCAATTAATACAAAGCCAAACACACTTAATGCATCAAGTGTCGCATGAATTACGCTCACCATTGGCAAGGCTGCAAATTGCCATTGGGCTTATTAAGCAGCAATCTGATGTAGCCAATCAAAGCAATGAAAAATTAACCGTTTCACTTAACCGTATTGAAACAGAATCTATTCGCATGGATCACTTAGTGGGTGAGTTATTAACATTATCACGCTTAGAGTCTGGCGTAATGGCATTGCAAAAAGAGCCGCTTGATTTAAATGAGCTATTACAAGAATTGGTTGAAGATGCTAATTTTGAAGGATTGGCGCATCAAGTAAGCGTTCATTACGCAGCTACTTCAGCCATCCAGATACAAGCGCAGGCAGATTTGCTACAGCGTGCGATTGATAATGTGATTCGCAATGCGGTGAAATACAGCCCAGCGCATGCAAGGGTTGATTTAACGACGACGATGAATGATGTGACTAAACAGGTTACTATTCAAGTGACTGATCAAGGAATCGGTATTCATGATGCAGAGCTAGAAGCGATATTTAAACCTTTTTATCGTGCTAATTCAGATAGCTCAACATCGGTACAAGGTTATGGTTTGGGGTTGGCGATTACAAAACAAATTGTAGAAGCGCATGCAGGGCACATTACAGCCAGCAACGCTGCACACGGTGGTTTAATCATCACATTAGTACTGCCTACCATTGCATAATTAACGATTAAAAGTGTTTTGCCATTCATTTTTTGCATCTAAAATCTCATTCTTAGTGTATAAGTAATTGGCAATTTGTGCTGATGACTTCATTAATTAACCGAAAACAAATAAAACTAAGTGCTGACCTCAATCAAAAATAAGCTTTCACCAGCTAGAGCCTTACTTGGCTTGGCAGTTGTTATGACAACTGCAGCTTGCAGCCCCATTAAAATACTCAATGCTTTAGTGCCAGAAAGTGCCTATAAGCTTGAGTCAACGGTTGCTTATGGCAAATTAGCCAGACAAAAACTCGATATTTACTTGCCTAAAAACACGCTAGAAAATAGTGCGCCATCAGCTAAACGCAAGGTGGTCATATTTTTTTATGGTGGTAGCTGGGATTCTGGCGCACGTGCTGATTATAAATTTGTTGGTGAAGCCTTAGCCTCACATGGCTTTATTGTGGTTATTCCCGATTATCGGGTATACCCCGACGTTTTATTCCCAGAGTTGATGGCAGATCCAGCAATAGCAGCACGCTGGGTTAAAGACAATATCCAGCTATATCAAGGCGACACAAATCAAGTGTTTTTAGCTGGGCACTCCGCGGGTGCACACCTTGCGGTAATGTTGGCAGTTAACCCAGAGTACTTGGCAAAACAATCACTTAAGCCGACTGATTTTGCAGGCGTCATTGGGTTAGCAGGCCCATACGACTTTTTACCTTTAAAGTCAGAGCGATTAAAAACGATATTTGGCTCTGACGCACAGCAGCCAAAATCGCAACCGATTAACTTTGTAGATGGTAAAAATCCACCCATGTTGCTTGCAGTGGGCAAAAAAGATAACACCGTTTGGCCGCGTAATACCTACAATTTGGCCGCGAAAATCAAAAAAAATAATGGGCAGGTGCAGGTGATTACATTTGAAAACTATGGCCATATTGATATGGTTGCCAAGCTTGCTAAACCGCTACGCGGCGATGGTGAGTTACTGAAAGGTGTGGTGGATTTTATACAAAATACGCCTGAAAAAGGTGTTAACTTAAGCAGGCCTTAAACTTCATTTGATTTAAGTTTGTGAATGTTTGTTTATGAAATCTGCAAAGTAATTAATCGCTGTTTTCTCTGTGCAATTTGCCTGCGCGAATGCCAACCCAGCTTCACCAAGCTGGGCGTTTTTAACAGAATCATCCCATAACGTTTTAATTTTTTCGGATAAATCGTCGGCATTTTTAGGTTCGCAAAATAGGCCAGTTTTATCATCAAAAATATAATCTTGCACGCCTAAAGAATTGGTCACCACAATCGCTTTGTTAAAAAACATAGCAGAAACAATTGTCACGTGACCGCAAGGCACTTGGCTGTCGCGTAACGGTAATACCATAAACGCGCTGTGCGCTAATATATTGTGGGCTTGTGCCAATAGGATATTGGTATGAACTTTTACATTGTCT
>JAKFVB010000008.1 GCA_021732405.1 Methylotenera sp. | reverse complement strand
AGAAGTACGCCTATCTGCCGCCACAGCGCCGCCAGCAGCTGCGCCGCCAACGACTACAGGCACACAAGCGGCCAGTTGGCTCATTAAAGTTGCTGCTAATACAAATTTCAAGATTAAATTCATTGCTTGCTCCAAAAAGACAGGTAATTTTTGCGCATCATACGCCCTTTATGCGTCAAATGCATTACGCACCCACTCAATTGATTTTGTATCAACTGCATGCATTAAGATGGCATCAAAGCGGCATGGCTGTTCGCCATGTAATTGTAGGTAATGTTGTGCTGTTAGGATAAGTTTTTGCATTTTTTGAGGGGTAATGCTATTGCCAGCGCTGCCAAACTGCGTATTTGTTCTTAATCGCACCTCAACAAACACCAGTGTTTTGGCGTCAAGCATAATCAAATCAATTTCACCAAAACGGCAGTGATAATTGCGTGTCAATAATTTAAGTCCATGACCGACCAAAAAAGTTTCAGCTAATTTTTCTGCGGCTAACCCTAAATTATCTTGATTTAATCTCATTAAGTTTATTTTTTAGATGATTAATAGCGCTTTGGCTTAAAATGGTGAAATGAGCGATTTAAAAACCAATAGCACATTATATGTTGTCGCAACGCCAATCGGCAATTTAGGCGATATTACTTTGCGCGCGCTCGAAATACTCAAAGCTGTTGATGCAATCGCGGCAGAAGATACGCGCCACACTTCTGGATTGTTGTCGCATTTTGGCATTAGCAAAAAATTAATCGCGGTGCATGAGCATAACGAGCATCAATCAGCAGAAAAATTATTAGCGCAATTAAACGCAGGTGAAAACATTGCCTTGGTGACCGATGCTGGTACGCCAGGCATTAGCGATCCAGGCGCAGTAGTGGTGGATTTTGTGCGCAAAGCAGGCATTAAAGTGGTGCCGATTCCGGGTGTGAGTGCAGTGATTGCGGCATTATCCGCTTCAGGCATTGCACAAAACGGCTTTTTATTTCATGGATTTTTACCTGCAAGTGGCGCAGCTAGGCGTAAAGCGCTAGAGGCATTAAAAGCGCAAACGGTGACATTGGTATTTTATGAAGCGCCGCACCGCATTGTAGAAAGCGTGAACGATATGGCAAACGTATTGGGCGCAGAGCGCCGCGTTACATTTGCCAGAGAGTTAACCAAAACTTTTGAGACAATTTACAGTTGTCATTTGGCCGATGCCAAAGCTTGGTTAGAGGCAGATACTAATCAACAACGAGGTGAATTTGTGCTGTTGGTTGAGGCTACCGCAGTAAAAGAAGCTGAAGAGTTTTCTGAAGAAACGGTTCGCGTATTAAAATTACTGCTAACTGATTTACCGCTTAAACAAGCGGTAAAGTTAACCGCTGAAATCACTCAAGAAAAGAAGAATGATTTGTACGAATTTGCGCTGACCCTAAAAAATACCAAAGTGAATATGTAAAACAGATGATAGAAACTATTTAAAAATGACTGATATAAAGACGCTAACGATTACCCGCCCAGATGACTGGCACTTGCATTTAAGAGATGGCGCCGCGCTGAAAGCAGTGCTGCCAGATACTGCCAAGCAATTTGCGCGGGCGATTGTGATGCCAAATTTGCGTCCGCCAGTCACTACAACTGAATTGGCGATTGCTTACAGGCAACGCATTTTAGATGCGCTGCCAGCAGGCCTAAATTTTGAGCCGCTAATGACGCTGTACTTAACGGACAACACGACAGCTGAAGAAATTGCTATCGCTAAAGCCAGCGGAATCGTGCATGGCGTTAAGCTATACCCTGCGGGCGCCACAACCAATTCAGATTCTGGTGTGACTAATTTAGGTCATTGCGTTAAAGCTTTAGCAGCGATGGAGAAACTCGGCATGCCTTTGTTGGCGCATGCTGAGGTAACCGATAGCGATGTGGACGTGTTTGACCGCGAAAAAGTGTTTATCGAGCGCAATATGGTGCCATTACTTAACACCTTTCCAGCACTTAAAATTGTGTTTGAGCATATTACCACTAAGGATGCGGCTGATTTTGTGCATGCTGCGCCCAATAACGTTGCAGCAACGATTACCGCGCATCATTTATTGATGAATCGCAATGATATGTTTAAAGGCGGTATTCAGCCACATCATTATTGTTTGCCCATTTTAAAACGTGAAGAACATCGTTTGACGCTGGTGAAAGCCGCCACTTCTGGCAATGCTAAGTTTTTCTTGGGGACAGATAGTGCGCCACATGCCAAACGAACCAAAGAAGCCGCTTGTGGCTGCGCAGGTATGTATACCGCGCATACAGCCATGGAGCTATATGCGGAAGCCTTTGAAAATGCCAATGCGCTGGATAAGTTAGAAGGATTTGCCAGTTTTTATGGTGCAGATTTTTATGGTTTGCCGCGCAACACTCAGCAAATCACTTTGCTGAAAGAAACTTGGCAAGTCCCACACACCTTGCCGTTTGATAGCGATGTACTTATACCTTTAAGAGCAGGCCAGCTGTTAGGTTGGAGAGTTTCGCACGACTAAGGCTATTATTTTAATTGATTGCAACGAATGAAACTGATTGTTCATTATGCTTTAGGCGTAGCAATCTGTGCGGCACTCACTCATCTGGCGATTCAATATATGGGTGCAAGTGCGGTAGTTGTGGTTGTGCTTTGGGGTGCCTTGCTTGCAAAGCCTATCCTAGGCCTGTTATTGTGGCTTTATCACGCTTGCGCTGATGCCCCTCTTAAGCCTTTTCAAGGTCGCTACTATGCTTTTAACCAGCTACAAGTGCGGGTTGTTGAGGCAAATGATGCGCTTTGGGTTGTTGATGAAGATATATTGCCGATTGTGGGTTTAAGCGTGAGTGAAATAGCTCGCAGGCAAGCTAAAGCTTGCGACTATTTTTACGATAAGCGCGAAAAATTATGGCTTTACTCAGAATCGTATCTACAAACATTGTTGCAAAAAAGTCAGCATGCAGAATCGGTTAAGTTGCGCTTATGGTTGCAGCGTACAGTGTATTTACCTTATCAAAACAAACAAAAAATCCGTTAAAAATAGATACATCGCACAGGCGTGTTAAAATATATTCGAAGCTGGCCAGACAGTCGCTGCCTAACTTGTTAGGGGGAGGAAAGTCCGGGCTGCACAGAGCAAGATGACGGCTAACGGCCGTACGCTGAAAGCTTGGGTTTTCTCGAGTATAAGGCGCGGAATAGGGCCACAGAGACGAGTAAACACTTTCGAGTGTGGATGTGAAACGCGGTAACCTCCATTTGCAGCAATATCAAATAGGCTGGCATTTTAACTTCGGTTAATAAGGCGTTGCTCGCGCTGCCAGCGGGTAGATAGCTTGAGTGTACCAGTAATGGTGCGCCTAGATGAATGACTGTCCGCTTTAGCAATAAAGCTGACAAAACCCGGCTTATCGGCCAGCTTCAATTTCCTTAGTTATTACCCTCTTGATTCAATTCAAACACATAATCTCCAACGCTTATATTTTACATTCACTTAATTTAATATCTCTTTGATTATTATAACTATTATTTTAATGAGAAAAATACGCTAAGTCTTTGTCTTATAAAGAAAAAATAGTCAAAAAGTGCTTGCAAAGACCTTTTTTTTTATCTATAGTGCAATTTAGTGGTGAAAAGTGGAGTTTAGTGGGTATTTTGGACTCATTTGAGTATTAAGTATTTGCGCTCAAGCCCCAACTTAACCACTAAAAACCAATAAAAACTCAAAAATTAAAGGGCGGTTTATCTCAATCATGTTTCGCGGCGCAACACTTTTAAGTATGGATGCTAAGTACAGGCTTGCAGTGCCTGCTAAGCATCGCGATGCTTTGTTGGCGCAGAGTGCGGGCAATTTGATTTTAACCGCGCATCCACATCGTTGCTTATTACTGTATCCGCAACCAGCATGGGCGCCAATAGAAGCCAAAATCAATAGTTTATCCAGTTTCAATCCGCAAACCAGTGCATACCAACGCATGATGGTAGGACAGGCAGAGGACTTGACATTGGATAGTGCTGGTCGCTTGTTGGTGTCTTCTGTGCTGCGTGATTTTGCATCTTTAGATAAAGATGTAATGTTTGTTGGTCAGGGCAGTCACTTTGAGTTGTGGAATCTGGATGCTTGGAATAAACAGCTAGGGATTTTAACCAGCGATGGCGCTGAAATGCCTGCAGAACTAGAAGGTTTCTCACTATGATGATGGGCGCGAAATCTGCGCCCAGATTAGCCTCAGTGTCAGCATCGATTATGACTTCAGTTTCAAATTCCCCCTCAAAGTCGCCATCGGCTGCACATATCACCGTTTTGCTAAACGAGGCGGTTGACGCACTTAACATCAAACCAAGTGGCATTTATATTGACGGCACCTTTGGCCGCGGCGGTCATAGCCGTTTAATTTTATCGCGATTAGAAAAATCAGGCCACTTATATGCGATTGACCGCGATTTGGCCGCTTTGGCAGAAGGCCAGGGCATACAAGATAAGCGTTTCCAAATTTCACATCTGCATTTTTCAGAAATCAATCATCTGGCAAGCAATAACAACCTCAACAAAGTAGACGGCATTTTGTTGGATTTAGGCATTTCATCGCCGCAAATCGATGAGGGTGAGCGTGGCTTTAGTTTTAGATTTGATGCGCCGCTGGATATGCGCATGGACCAAACGCGTGGCAAAACAGTGGCAGAACTGTTAACCACAATTTCAGAGCAACAATTAGGGAAAGTGATAAAAGATTATGGTGAAGAACGGTTTGCTAAGCAGGTTGCAAGGGCGATTATTAAGGAGCGCACTGACGGGCGCGCCATCACCACTACAGGACAGCTTGCCAAGATCGTGGCAAGTGCAATCCCCAAGATCGAACCGGGGCAGAACCCTGCAACGCGCACCTTTCAAGCTTTACGGATTTACGTCAATTCGGAGCTTGAGGAGTTATCGCTAATTTTGCCTAAGTGTTTAGATTTGCTCGCGGTAGGAGGCAGATTGGTGGTGATTAGCTTTCACTCGCTAGAAGACCGAATCGTGAAGCAATTTATTCAAGGTGAACAAAATCGTGATGATTTGCCAGCGCGCTTTCCAGTAAAAGCAATCGATTTGCCGCAACCAAGGTTAAAAGCAGTAGGCAAAGCGATTAAGCCAACTGCCTTTGAAGTAAAACAAAACCCGCGCAGCAGAAGTGCAGTGATGCGCGTGGCAGAAAGAACGGCAATAGCTTAAGAGCATTTAATAAATAATGACACGATTAAATTTCATTCTATTTTTTGCATTAATTGCCGTGAGCTTGGGTGTAATTACCGCCCAGCATAAAGCGCGCAAGTTATATTTTGAGCTTGAGCAGCAACAAAACTTAACGCAAAAATATGATACAGAATTTGGTCAATTGCAATTAGAGCAAAGTACTTGGGCCATGCATTCGCGCGTAGAAGAATTGGCAGCTAAAAAGCTAAAAATGCAAGTTCCAGATGCAAAGCGTATTCAAGTCATTGCAAAAGAAGAAGTTAGTTTGGAATTAATACAGTAGAAATGATTCAGTAAAAACATACAAAAATGGCTTACAACTCTGTTCAACATCAAATGGTAAAGCTGCCTGTATGGCGGCGTAGGCTATTGCTAATTGTTATATTGATAGGTCTTGCAGGGTTATTTGTGCGCGGTATTTATTTGCAAAGCTTACACAAAGAGTTTTTGCAGCAAAAAGGTGAGGCGCGCTACAGTCGCACACTCAGTTTACAAGCCCATCGCGGAAAAATTACCGATAGAAATGGCGATTTACTAGCGATTAGTAGCCCTGTAGATTCGGTCTGGGCCAGCCCACCAGACGTTAAAATCAGCAAAGACCAAAAACTGGCGCTTACTAAATTGCTGGGAATAAAGAATAAAGATATTGATAAAAAATTTGCTAATTTAAAACGCGAGTTTGTGTATTTAAAGCGGCGCGTTTCGCCAGATTTAGGCGAAAAAGTCATGAGTTTGAAGATTCCTGGCGTTTTCTTGCAGCGCGAATATAAGCGTTTTTATCCTGCGGGCGATGTCACAGCGCATGTGGTGGGTTTTACCGATATTAATGATATTGGACAAGAAGGTTTTGAGCTAGCGCAGAACAGTCATTTATCAGGCAAAGCAGGTAGCCGCAAGGTGATTAAAGATGCAAAAGGTCGCATAGTTGAAGATTTAGAAGATGTAAAAGTGCCGCAAGATGGACGCGATATTGTGTTAAGTATTGATCGGCGCATTCAATACTTGGTGTTTAGAGAGTTATTGAAAGCAGTCGAAAAGCATAAAGCAAAGGCAGGTGCCGCAGTGGTGCTGGATGCCAAAACAGGCGAAGTCTTGGCTATGGTTAATTTGCCTACCTATAACCCTAATAATCCTGTGAATATTATCGGGAAAACCCGTAATCGCGTCATTACCGATGTGTTTGAGCCTGGCTCAACCTTAAAACCTATGACGGCAGCTGCGGCGATGGAATTTGGCGACTACAAACCTGATACGCAGATTCAAACAGCGCCTGGCTATATGACAATTGGCACCGCCACCATACACGACGCGCATCCACATGGCGTGTTAACCGTGGCTGAAGTGATACAAAAATCCTCTAATGTGGGTTCTGCCAAAATGGCATTAAGCCTAAAGCGCGAAGCACTTTGGAGCACGTTTAATCAGTTCGGCTTTGGCTCGCGCGCCAATATCGGCTTTCCTGGAGAGGCATCTGGCCGTTTAAGGCCATATAAAAGTTGGCGTCCAATTGAGCAGGCAACCATGTCTTATGGGCACGGCATTAGCGTGACTTTGTTGCAACTGGCACGTGCGTATACCGTTTTTGCCAATGAGGGCGAGCTTAAAACGATTTCATTACTTAAATTAAAAGAGTCAACAATTGGGCATCAAGTATTTTCAGCAGAAGTTGCCAATGAAATGAAATCGATGCTGGAACTAGCGGTTTTGCCAGGCGGAACAGCATTAAGAGCACAAGTCGCGGGTTATCGCGTAGGTGGTAAAACAGGTACTGCACATAAACTGGGTAAAGCTGGATACGAAAAAGATAAATATGTAGGCTCTTTTGTCGGCATGGCGCCAGCATCTAACCCGCGCTTGATTATGGCAGTGATGATTGATGAACCAACCAATGGCGAATATTACGGTGGCACTGTGGCCGCGCCAGTATTCAGCGCGGTGATGGCAGATGCGCTGCGTATGCTGGCCGTGCCACAAGATGCGCCCAATAATAATGTGGTGATTCCGACTAACGATGATGACGCTAAGGAAGTGATATGACCAAAGCCATTCAGAGTTATCGCATCAAAACTCCCATTAAAAATATGACGGCCGACAGCCGTAATGTGGTGCAAGGCAGCCTATTTTTAGCCTACCCGGGCGATAAAAAAGATGGTCGGGATTTTATTGCAGATGCGATTGCAAAAGGTGCAAGTGCAGTCATTTGGGATTCTGCAGACTTTAGCTGGAATGCGGATTGGAATATTGAAAATATAGGCATTAAAAATTTGCGCCTGCAGGCGGGTAATATTGCGGCGCAATATTACAAAAAGCCATCTTCACAGCTGTGGACTATAGGCGTCACTGGCACTAACGGCAAAACTTCAATCACGCAATGGTTAAGTCAGTGCTTTAATTATTTAAATCGCAAAACCGCCGTTATTGGCACACTGGGTAATGGCTTTGCAGAGCAGTTATCAGAAACCAGCAATACCACGCCAGATGCTATTCTTTTGCAATCCATGTTGGCTGATTACCTGCAGCAAGGCGCAGAAGTCGCGGCGCTAGAAGTTTCATCGCACGGCTTGCACCAAGGTCGCGTCAATGGTGTTGAGTTTGATGTTGCGGTATTGAGCAATTTATCGCGTGACCATTTGGATTACCACATTACTTTAGAAGAATATGCTGCAGCCAAACGCCGCCTGTTTGATAGCATTGATTTAAAAATGTCAGTGTTAAATTGTGATGATAGTTTTGGGCAGCAAATTGAGGAAGATTTAAAGTTAATAGGCGCGCCAGTGACGACCTATGGCATTGACCACGGCGATGTGCGCGCAACAAAACTGCATTTTGAAAATACCTACTTCAGCTTTGTAGCCGTCACGCCTCAAGGCAAAGCCGAAGTGCGCGCTAATCTGATTGGCCGCTTTAATGTGTATAACGTGCTGGCTGTATTGGCAACTTTGCTGGCATCCAATGTGGGCTTGCAAGATGCAGTAGGGGCGATTTCGAATATTCAATCAGCTGCTGGCCGCATGCAGCAATTTGGCGGTGATAACTTGCCACTGGTGGTGGTGGATTATGCACACACGCCAGATGCGCTAGAAAAAGTATTAACCACCTTAAAAGCGCAAAAAAAGGAAGGCGCAAAACTGATTTGCGTGTTTGGCTGTGGCGGTAACCGTGATGCAGGCAAGCGCGAGTTAATGGGCAAAATAGCCAGTTATTTGGCCGATGCGGTCGTGGTGACATCGGATAATCCGAGGCATGAAAACAAACGCAAAATCATTAACGAAATTTTGCAAGGCATGCAGGGCAATTACTTAATTGAGCAAGATCGCGCAAAAGCGATTTCGGTGGGCATATTTGCGGCCAAGGCTGGCGATATTGTGCTGCTTGCTGGCAAGGGCCATGAGCAATATCAAGAAATCAAAGAAAAAAAATATCATTTTAGCGATGCAGAACAAGCGCAAAAAGTGCTGAAAAAATATGCACAAACGCAAGCAGAGGTGCTGACATGATGCAGCTATCGACCATTGCAAAAGCCGTGAATGGCAAGCTATTAGGGGCAGATGTTGCGGTAAAAAGTGTAGGCACTGACAGCCGAGCTATTGTCAGTAATCAACTTTTTGTGGCGATTAAAGGTGAAAATTTCGACGGTAATCAATTCGCTGAAACAGCGATTCAGCAAGGCGCTACCGCAGTTTTAGTGTCAGATGCTCAAACAAAAGCAAGGCCTGCAGTTGTCGTAAATGACACGCGCTTGGCGCTTGGGCAATTGGCAAAATATTGGCGCAATCAATTTGATATTCCAGTGATTGCGATTACAGGTAGCAATGGTAAAACCACCACCAAAGAAATGTTAAGTGCAATTCTGGCCGCAGCCACAAAAGATGTGGCCAAAGTCCATGCCACGGTTGGAAATTTGAATAATGACATCGGCATGCCGTTAACCTTGCTGAAATTAAGTAAACAGCACGCTTACGCCGTGATTGAAATGGGCATGAATCATTTGGGCGAGATTGATTATTTAACGAAAATCGCTCAGCCAACTGTAGCGCTGATTATTAACGCAGGCACCGCGCATATTGGCGAGTTAGGTTCGCGCGAAAATATCGCCAAAGCTAAAGGTGAGATTTTCAATGGCCTAAGTACAAATGGAGTTGCCGTTATCAATGCCGATGATGCATTTTTTGGCTATTGGCAAGCGTTAACTATTGGTAAAAAAGTGCTCACGTTTAGCTTAAATAAAGTGGCTGATGTAAGCGCTAAATATCAAGAAATTGACAGTTTAAGTCATGTTGAATTAACCACTCCAACAGGGAAAGTTGACTTTAAATTAAATGTGTTAGGTAAGCACAATATTGCGAATGCGCTGGCAGCCAGTGCGGCGGCGGCGGCTTTGGGTATTAGTAATCAGGATATAGCAGATGGCTTACAAAATATGCAAGCCGTGCGTAGCCGCCTGCAGCGAAAGGCTGGCTTAAACGGTGCGCTTTTAATTGATGATACTTATAACGCTAATCCTGACTCAATGAAGGCAGCCATTGATGTGCTGGTGGCGTTCGATGGTGCACGTATTTTCGTAATGGGCGATATGGGTGAATTGGGCGCAGATGCGGCAAATATGCATGCAGATGTTGGCTTGTATGCCAAACAAAATGGGGTCAAGAATTTGCTGGTTTTTGGTGCATTAAGTGTGCATGCGGCGAACGCCTTTGGTGAGGGTGCGCAACATTTTTCAGTGCTGGATGATGTGATTAGCAATACAAAAAAATTAATGCAAAAAAACACAACGGTTTTGGTTAAGGGTTCACGTTTTATGAAAATGGAGCGCGTAGTAGAGCACTTAACACAACAAAATCCAGAAAAAAGTTTAATGGAGGACGCCCAATGTTATTAGAACTTGCTAGGTATTTAGCGCACGATATTCGCGGTTTTAACGTATTTAACTACATTACGCTGCGTGCTGTGTTGGCGACATTAACTGCGCTGATGATTTCATTTATGGTTGGGCCAAAAATGATTCGCAAACTCACTGAATATAAAGTAGGGCAAGCCGTGCGCGATGATGGCCCACAAACACATTTGGTAAAAGCAGGCACGCCTACCATGGGTGGCGCGCTGATACTGGTGGCGATTGGTATCGCCACCATCTTGTGGGGCGATTTGCATAATAAATATATTTGGGTGGTATTGGTTACCACGCTAGGATTTGGCGCGATTGGTTGGGTAGATGACTACCGCAAAGTGGTCTACAAAAATCCAAAAGGTTTATCGGCCAAAGCCAAATATTTTTGGCAAAGCATAATTGGGCTAGGTGTTGCGATATTTTTGTATCAAACATCCAGCCATCCTGCGGAAACCACATTGATTTTTCCATTCTTTAAAACCTTGGTGTTGCCTTTAGGCGCTGTGGGCTTTATTTTGCTGACTTATTTAGTCATCGTTGGCTCTAGCAATGCGGTGAATTTAACCGACGGCTTGGATGGTTTGGCCATTATGCCAACGGTGATGGTGGGCAGTGCGCTAGCGATATTTGCTTATGTGGCAGGGCATTTGTATTTCTCAAAATACTTGGGAATTCCTTATGTGGCAGGTGCAGGCGAGATGATGGTGTTTTGCGCTGCCATGGCAGGTGCTGGTTTAGGTTTCTTATGGTTCAACGCTTACCCAGCCGAAGTGTTTATGGGTGATGTAGGCGCATTGGCTTTGGGCGCCGCCTTGGGCGTGGTAGCGGTGATTGTGCGCCAAGAGGTTGTGCTGTTTATTATGGGCGGCGTGTTTGTGGTGGAAACGTTTTCAGTTGCACTACAGGTGCTGTATTTCAAATACACCAAATTTAAAACAGGCGTGGGCCAGCGCATTTTTTTGATGGCGCCATTGCATCACCATTATGAACAAAAGGGCTGGAAAGAGACGCAAGTCGTGGTGCGCTTCTGGATTATTACCATGATGTTGGTGTTAATTGGCCTTGCTACATTGAAATTAAGATAAATCAAATTAGATGAAAATCGCATTAAAAGACAAAAAAGTATTGGTATTAGGCCTAGGCGACACAGGCCTATCTGCCTTGCATTGGCTTGAGCGCCAAGGTGCCATTTTGTCAGTCGCCGATTCACGCGTTAACCCACCCAGTGTAGATCATGTGATGAAGCGCATGCCGCAAGTGCAAATTTACACTGGAGCATTTGACTCAGCAATGTTTAGGCAAGCCGATTTAATTGTGATTAGCCCAGGTGTAGCGATAAGTGAACCAGCAGTACAAGCGGCTATTCAGGCAGGAATACCTGTGATTGGTGATGTGGAGTTGTTTGCTCAATATCGACCTAAAGAATCCAAAGTGATTGCGATTACTGGGTCAAACGGCAAAACCACGGTTACAAGTTTAGTGGGCGAAATTTGTAAAGAAGCGGGCTTAAAAACTATTGTGGCAGGCAATATTGGTTTGCCAGTGCTAGAGGCGCTGATGATGGAAGCCCCTGATGTGTATGTGTTAGAGCTTTCTAGTTTTCAGTTAGAAACAACGCATCATCTCAAATGTGATAGCGCTACTGTGCTAAATATCAGTGAAGACCATATGGACCGCTATGCGGACATTGACGCTTATATTGCTGCAAAGGCACGCATTTTTGCGCATACAAAAGCGGCTGTATTAAATCGCGATGATGCCGCTACATTGGCTATGACGGCCAAGCATACGGTCACATTTGGCTTAAATGCATCATCAGAAAAGCAAGACTTTGGCTTGGTTGAATCGGATGGCATGCAATACTTAACTAGTGGTCAGCGCAAAATAATGAAAGCCAGCCAACTTCATATAACAGGTTTGCATAACGTTGCGAATGCGCTTGCGGCGATGGCCTTGTGCAGCGCGATTGGTGTAGAAAAAACAGCAATCATAAAAGCGTTAAGTGACTTTAAAGGCTTGCCTCACCGTGTGCAATGGGTGGCGACCATTGATGAGGTGGATTATTACGACGACTCAAAAGGCACCAATGTAGGCGCAACTTGCGCCGCAATTGCTGGGATGACAAAACAAGGTAAGTCGCAAAAAGTAGTGCTAATTGCTGGTGGCGATGGCAAAGGCCAAGACTTTTCACCTTTATTAGCAGTTGTTCAAAATAATGCGCGTGCGGTAGTGTTAATCGGGCGCGATGCGGCATTAATTGAAAGCGTTTTAATGAATGCAAATGTGCCTATGTACCATGCTGCTGATTTACCAGAAGCGGTGAATATCGCCAAAAAAGTAGCACAAACGGGCGATGCCGTATTGTTATCGCCCGCTTGTGCCAGCTTTGATATGTTTAAAAATTATGTGCATCGTGCCGAAGTATTTATAGAGTCAGTAAAACGCTTGCAAGCATATTCAGCACAGGTGGCCATATGCTAGGACTTTCAATATGTTAGCACCTGTCATGCACAGCAACGAACGGATTAATGCCACCAGCTACGACCAAATGTTGCTGTGGGTAACTTTGATATTGCTGGGTTTTGGCTTGGTGATGGTGTATTCCGCCTCTATCGCGATTGCCGAAGCCGATAAGCATGTGGGTTATCAAAGCACCTATTATTTAATTCGCCAAGCTATTTACATAGGCGTTGGCCTATTCGCCGCCTTTGTCGCATTTCAAGTTCCAGTTGCTTGGTGGCAAAAAATGGCGCCATATTTATTTCTGGCGGGATTATTTTTGCTGGTATTGGTGTTGATTCCAGGCATTGGGCGCGATGTAAACGGTAGCCAACGTTGGCTATCTTTGTTTGTGGTTAATTTACAGCCATCCGAATTTGTGAAGCTATTTGCTGCCATGTACGTAGCCGATTATGCCGTGCGTAAATCGGCCCAAATGGATAGCTTTGTACGCGGCTTTTTACCAATGGTTGCGGTGATGGTATTAGTTGGATTTTTATTATTGCGTGAGCCAGATTTAGGTGCGTTTGCAGTGGTTGCCGCAATATCCATATCCATACTTTGGCTGGGCGGCATCAATGTCAAAATATTTATTGCGCTATTGGCCCTATTGCCGGTGGCTATTTATGGCCTGATCGTCAGCTCACCTTACCGTTTAAAGCGTGTGACTGGCTATTTAAATCCATGGGCAGACCCTTTCGATACAGGTTACCAGTTATCACATGCACTGATTGCTTTTGGGCGAGGTGAATGGTTTGGCGTTGGCTTGGGCGCCAGTGTTGAAAAGTTACTTTACTTACCAGAAGCACACACTGACTTTTTATTGGCCGTGATTGCGGAAGAATTAGGCTTTGTTGGAGTGTTAACTATTTTAGGCCTGTTTAGCTGGATTGTGATTCGCGCGTTTGGAATAGGCAAAGAAGCCGTAGCGAATGAACGCTATTTTGCTGCATTACTGGCACAAGGTTTAGGTGTATGGATTGGCGCGCAGGCGATTATTAATATTGGCGTGAATATGGGTGTGCTGCCGACTAAAGGCTTAACGTTACCATTTTTATCTTTTGGCGGCAGCGGCATTTTGGCTAATTGCATCGCGATGGCGGTGTTGCTCAGAATTGATTTTGAGAACAGAAGATTACAGAAAGGGCTGCCAGCATGATGCTAAGTAGCCCAGTTACTCAGTTTGGCAAATTTACCATCATGATTATGGCTGGCGGCACGGGTGGTCACGTTTATCCCGCTATGGCGGTTGCCGATTATTTAAAAGAGCATGGCTGGAATGTGGTGTGGTTGTGTACAGCAGGTGGTATGGAAAACCGATTAATTGAAGGCAAAGATTACAGCAAAGCCACAATCACCATGCGCGGCGTACGCGGCAAAGGATTATTAGGTTGGCTGCTATTGCCTTATAAATTGGCAATCGCTTTTAAGCAAAGTTTTGCTGCAATTCGCCAGTATCAGCCAGATGTGGTGTTAGGTATGGGCGGCTTTGCCGCTTTTCCTGGCGGCATGATGGCCAAATTGCTAGGCAGGCCATTGGTGATTCATGAGCAAAATTCGATTGCAGGCTTAACCAATAAAACCTTGAGCTTGATTGCAGATAAAACTTTGGCCGCTTTCCCATCTGCTTTTGAAGATAAGGCAATACTGGTTGGCAATCCTGTACGTCAAGACATCACGCAGTCAGCATCGCCAGAGCTAAGGTATAGCCAGCGCACTGGCAAACTGAATTTGCTGGTAGTTGGCGGTAGCTTGGGTGCAGCAGCACTGAATGATGTGCTACCCAAAGCCTTAGCCAACTTATCCAGTGGTCAGTTTAATGTTGTGCATCAGGCGGGTGAAAAACATATCGCCGCACTGCAAGCCAATTACCAAACCGCTAATGTGCAGGCGGACGCTAAAGCTTTTATCAATAACATGGCCGAAATGTATGCTTGGGCAGACATTGTTATTTGCCGTGCAGGCGCGCTCACCGTAGCTGAATTGGCCTGCGTTGGTGTAGCCAGTATTCTGGTGCCATTTCCTCATGCAGTGGATGACCACCAAACTTATAACGCACAATATTTAAGCGATGCAGGTGCAGCAAAACTGATTCAACAAACTGAATTTAGTGTGCAAAAGGCCACTGAAATGTTGCGCAGTTTAACGCGTGAAATTTGCTTGGAAATGGCTGTTAAAGCGAAGCAATTAGCTAAACCAGAGGCAACGGCGACAGTTGCGAAAATTTGTATGGAGTTGGCGCTATGAAGCACAAAGTAAAGAATATCCATTTTATTGGTATCGGCGGTGCAGGCATGAGCGGCATTGCTGAGGTGCTAATCAATCTGGATTTTCAAGTGTCAGGCTCTGATTTAGCCAGCAACGCTACTACCAAGCGCTTGGCTGGTTTTGGTGCAACTGTCTATCAAGGCCATGCCACAGAAAACCTGAAAAATGCGGATGTAGTCGTGGTGTCGAGTGCGGTAAACGAAGCGAATCCAGAAGTGATCGCTGCGCGTGCGAAGAATATCCCAGTGATACCACGCGCGCTTATGTTGGCTGAGTTAATGCGCTTTAGGCAAGGTATAGCTGTTGCTGGTACGCATGGCAAAACCACTACTACCAGCTTAATTGCCAGTATTTTAAATGAAGCGGGCATGGACCCAACTTTTGTTATTGGCGGCAAGTTAGAAGCCGCCAGTGCCAATGCGCGCTTGGGTACAGGTGAATATATCGTGGCTGAGGCGGACGAATCGGATGCTTCATTCTTGCACTTAACACCTGTAATGGCAGTGGTCACCAATATCGACCAGGACCATATGGATACCTATGAGCACAGCTTTGAAAAATTAAAAAGCGCGTTTGTGGAATTTTTGCAGCAATTACCTTTTTGGGGCATGGCGGTGGTGTGTATCGATGATGCGAATATCCGCGAAATATTACCGCGCATCACTAAACCAATCATGACCTATGGCATGAGTGAAGATGCGCGCATTCGTGCCAAAAACGTGCGCGCCGATAACGGCCAGATGCATTTTACGGTTGAGCGTATCAATGGTGTGACCACCACGTTTGATGTAACGCTTAATTTGCCAGGTAATCATTATGTATTAAATGCGCTGGCAGCGATTGCGATTGCCAGTGAGTTAAACGTGAGCGATGCGGCGATTATTAAAGCGCTTGCAGAATTTAAAGGCGTAGGCAGGCGTTTTGAGCGCTATGGCGAAGTAGCTGTAAACCAAGCAGATGCAAAAGCAGGTGGCACATTTACCCTAATCGATGATTACGGCCATCATCCAGTTGAGATGCAAGCAGTGATTGCGGCGGCGCGCGGTGCCTTTCCTAATAGGCGCTTAGTGATGGCGTTTCAGCCGCACCGCTATACCAGAACAAGAGATTGTTTTGAGGATTTCGTCCGCGTGCTTTCAACTGCAGATTCAGTATTGCTGACAGAAGTCTATTCTGCGGGCGAAGCGCCAATCGTGGCAGCCGATACGCGCAGCTTGATTCGCTCAATCCGCTTGGCGGGCAAAGTAGAGCCGCAGTTTGTAGAGTCAACAGATGAATTGCCAGCCGCTATTTTGAATATAGTGCAGGCAAATGACGTCGTGATTGTGATGGGCGCAGGTTCTATTGGCCAAGTGGCGGCCAAAACGAAAGAACAAGCATATGCGCAAAATAAGGAGTTGGTCAGTTAATGACACAAGCCAGCCAACAAGCTAAATCGCAATTGCTGAAAAACGAGCCTTTGGCACGTTATACCAGCTGGCGCGTGGGAGGCAATGCTGACCGTGTGTTTATTGCTGAAAGCCTAGGCGAACTGCAGACATTTTTGCAAAGCTTGGATCATGCAGAACCGATTGTTTTTATGGGTTTGGGTAGTAATTTATTAGTGCGCGATGGTGGTGTACGTGGCACCGTTGTTGTCATGCACCAAGCCTTAAATGATTTGCGAGTGGATGGACAGTATATCTATGCCGAAGCGGGTGTGACTTGCGGAAAGCTAGCCAGATTTAGCGCGAATAATAGCAAAGAGGGCGCAGAGTTCATGGCAGGCATTCCAGGCACTGTTGGCGGCGCGCTGGCGATGAATGCGGGTTGTTATGGCAGTGAAACTTGGAATATTGTGCATCAAGTATTAATGATAGATAGAAACGGTATGACGCATGTACGTAATGTGTCGGAATTCATTGCCAGCTATCGCCATGTGGAAATGCCAGTGCCAGACGAATGGTTTTTGGGCGCATGGTTTGAACTGGAGTTAGGTGAAGTCAATGAATCGCTGAGAAAGATTAAAAATTTATTGGCAACTCGTTTGGCTAGTCAGCCGCTGAATTTACCAAGTGCAGGCTCCACTTTTAGAAACCCGCATGGCGATTTTGCGGCAAGATTGATTGAAGCCAGTGGCTTAAAAGGTTATCAAATTGGCGGTGCGCAAGTGTCACCCAAGCATGCTAATTTTATTGTGAATGTGGGTGAGTGTACGGCACTGGATATTGAATTATTAATTAGGCACATGAAGGACACCGTGTTGGATAAACAGGGTGTGGCATTACAACAAGAGGTAAGAGTAATTGGTGAGTACAGCAATGAATAAATTTGGAAAAATAGCCGTTTTATTTGGTGGCAAATCAGGCGAGCGTGAAGTGTCAATTAAAAGCGGCTCGGCAGTGCTGGCGGCGTTAAAACGCCAAGGTGTGGATGCGGTCGCGTTTGACCCTGCAACGGAAGCGTTAAGCGAATTGAGCAAGTTTGACCGCGCATTTATCTCACTGCACGGCCGCTATGGTGAAGACGGCACGATTCAAGGTGCGCTGGAATTAATGGATATTCCATTTACCGGTAGCGGTGTCATGGCGTCTAGCTTGGGCATGGATAAATGGCGCACTAAATTGATGTGGCGTGCGGTTGGTGTTGCCACACCAGATTTTGAAGTAGTGACTGCAAATAGCGATTTTGCAGCAATTGAGAAAAAACTGGGTTTGCCACTGTTTGTAAAACCAGCCAATGAAGGCTCTAGCATTGGCATTAGTAAAGTAAAAACAGCTGGCGGATTAAAAGCCGCTTATGAACTGGCAGCAAAAGCGGACCCACTGGTGATTGCAGAGCAATTTGTGGGTGGTGGTGAATACACCGTAGGCATTTTAGGTGATGAAGCTTTGCCGATTATTAGAATCGTGCCTAAAAATGAGTTTTATGATTTTGAAGCCAAATATTTGCGCGATGACACGGAGTATCGCTGCCCAAGTGGATTAAGTGCAGAAAAAGAAGCGGTCATTCAGCAAGAGGCGTTGCAGGCATTCCGCGCCATTGGTTGCAGTGGTTGGGGTAGAGTGGATTTTTTAATGGATGAAGAAGGTAATCATTACTTTTTAGAAGTAAATACCAGTCCAGGTATGACAGACCATAGCTTGGTACCAATGGCCGCAAAAGCCGCAGGTGTCAGTTTTGATGAATTGGTAGTGAAAATTTTAAGCATGACCTTAGGCCATAAAAATGTGGGATAAACCCCGCCTACTCAATTGGTTCGCCAATTTACTATACGCCATCTCAGTGGTGTTGATGCTTTACGCCTTGGTGTTTGTGGTGGTGCATTTGCCTATTTTTCCGCTACGCGAAGTGAAAATTGATGGGCAGTTAGTGCATGTGAACCGTGAACAAATTAAATTGATTGTGGCTAAACACCTGAAAGGTAACTTTTTTACCTTGGATTTAGTAAAAGCGCGCGATGCTTTTCAAAAATTACCTTGGGCGCGTGAGGTTAGCGTGCGCCGTCACTGGCCAGACCAGTTAGAAGTCGCAATTGAAGAGCATCAGGCTCTTGCGCGCTGGGGCAATATCGCCTTGGTGAATACGCACGGTGAATTGTTTCAGGCAGCTACGGATGCTGAATTGCCCGTGTTTTACGGCCCAGGCGATGGCGTGATGGAGGTGACCAAAAGCTATGGCAGTTATAGCCAGATTTTGAATAAAGCCAATATCAAAATCGCACAAGTAACCTTATCTCCGCGCCGCTCTTGGGAGATTAAAACAGATAAAGGCCTGTTGATTGCATTGGGTCGTGTGGATATGGATGCGCGTTTGAATAAGTTTGCAGGTGCTTATCAATCCACATTGAGCCAGCTAAATGTACAAGTGGCCTATGCAGATTTGCGTTATCCAAATGGCTTTGCAGTGCGCAAGCCTGCTGGCTTAAGTGCGATTTCTGCAAAACAAATGCCAATTAAAGCAGTGCCGATTAAACCAGCACTGATTAAACCAGTGCCCGCAGCGATTAAAGCAAAGCCAGTAACAATGGCTCCTGCCACATCGGCTAGGGCTTAGGCTAAGGGTTAAAAATGAAAAAGGGAGTAAATAATGAGTAAGGTTCGTGAAGATAAAAACCTAATTGTGGGTTTAGATATCGGCACATCTAAGATTGTAACCATTGTGGCCGAACTGCTGCCAGAGGGTACGCTAAAGGTGATTGGCCTTGGTCAGCATGTATCGCGCGGCTTAAAAAAAGGCGTGGTGATTAATATTGATTCCACTATGCAAGCGATTCAGCGTTCGATTGAAGAAGCGGAATTGATGGCGGATTGCAAAATTAATGCGGTATTTACTGGCATTGCAGGTAGCCATATTAAAAGCCTTAACTCACATGGCATGGTCAAAATTAAAGATGCAGAAGTCACGCAAATGGATATTGATCGCGTGGTAGAAACCGCGCGTGCGATTGCTTTGCCAGCTGATCAACAAATTCTACATATTCTGACGCAAGAATTTATTATCGATGGCCAAGACGACGTACGCGACCCATTGGGTATGAGCGGCATGAAATTAGAGGCCAAAGTGCATATCGTCACTGGCGCAGTCGCCGCGGCACAAAATATTGTTAAGTGCATCAAGCGTTGCGGTTTAGAAGTGAGCGATTTGATTCTGCAACCATTGGCATCCAGCGTAGCTGTGCTAACCGATGATGAAAAAGATTTAGGCGTTTGCATTGTGGATATCGGTGGTGGCACAACGGATATTGCCGTGTTTAAAAACGGGTCTATACGTCACACAGCTGTTATACCGATTGCGGGTGACCAAATCACCAATGACGTAGCTGTTGCTTTCCGCACACCAACCCAATCGGCAGAGGACATTAAAGTTAAATACGGTTGTGCGCTACGTCAATTAGCCGATGCGCGCGAAATAGTCGAAGTACCAGGTGTTGATGGCCGTGAAGCGCGCCAATTATCGGTGCAAACGCTGGCAGAAGTGATTGAGCCACGCGTGGTAGAGCTGTATGAGTTTGTATTACAAGAATTACGCCGCAGTGGCATGGAAGAAATGATTGCTTCTGGCATTGTGATTACAGGCGGCTCTGCGATGATGCGCGGCATGATTGAACTGGGTGAAGAGATTTTTCACATGCCAGTACGTTTAGGCATGCCACGTTATGTAGGTGGTTTGTCCGAAGTGGTGAGTAATCCGCGTTACGCCACAGCGGTAGGTTTGATTTTGATGGGCAAGCAGCAGTTAGAGCGTCAAATCAGTGGGCAAATGGAATCAAGTTCAGTAGGGCGTTTGTTTGAAAAAATGAAGTCGTGGTTTCAAGGTAATTTTTAGTATTAAGTAGTAGAAATAGGGCAGCGTTTAACGCAAGTTAATCGCAAATATCAAGGCAAAAAGGAGAAATTGAGATGTTTGAAATTATGGAAAAAGATTCACAAGAAGCGGTTATCAAGGTAATTGGTGTGGGCGGTTGCGGCGGCAATGCAATCAACCATATGATTAGCAAAAACGTATTGGGCGTAGAATTCATCAGCGCCAATACCGATGCGCAAGCTTTAAAGAAAAGCTCTGCTACTAAAACTCTGCAAATTGGTAGCGATATCACTAAGGGTTTGGGTGCAGGTGCTAAGCCAGAAGTGGGCCGCGATGCCGCTTTAGAAGACCGCGACCGTATCGCAGAAATGATTGATGGCGCTGATATGTTGTTTATTACAGCAGGTATGGGCGGTGGTACTGGCACTGGCGCTGCGCCGATTATTGCTGAAGTAGCTAAAGAAATGGGTATTCTAACTGTTGCTGTTGTGACCAAGCCGTTTGCATTTGAAGGTAAACGTACCAAAGTGGCGGCAGAAGGTTTAGAAGAGCTTTCACAGCATGTGGATTCATTGATTGTGATTCCAAACGAAAAATTGATGGAAGTACTAGGCGAAGATGTGCCTTTTACAGAAGCGTTCAGCGCGGCGAACGACGTACTACATAATGCTGTCTCAGGTATTGCAGAGATCATCAATTGCCCAGGCTTGGTCAACGTGGATTTTGCCGATGTGCGCACCGTAATGTCTGAAATGGGTATGGCGATGATGGGTTCTGCTGAAGCAAGCGGCCCTAACCGTGCCAATATTGCGGCAGAACAAGCGGTTGCCAGCCCATTGTTAGAAGACGTCAACTTAGCCAATGCGCGTGGCGTTTTAGTGAATATTACGGCAAGTGCTAGCTTTAAAATGAAAGAGTACTATGACGTGATGAACACCATTAAAGCGTTCACTGCAGAAGATGCAACCGTGATTGTGGGTAACGTGGTAGACGAAAACATGGGTGATAGATTGCGTGTAACAATGGTTGCCACTGGCTTAAATGGCGCGATTGCGCGTCGTCAAGCCAAGCCAGAATTACGTGTAATGACAACCTTGATGACAGGTACTAATAGTCAGCCAGTATTTGTGGGTGGTGAAGTGGAAGATGAAGCACCAGCGGTGTTTAGTCAAAACAATCGTCGCGCGCAGGTTGAGGCGATGAAAATGTCGGGTGTAGAAGAGTATGACATTCCAGCATTTTTACGCAAACAAGCCGATTAATTAGCTTAAGCTTTGTTATCGGCTAGCGCTTTGTTAAAATGCCAGATAGATAAGAAACAGGATAGATAAGAAAAGGGAACCAGCTAGCTTCAGCTTGCAAACAATTAAGTGCTTAAACAAAGAACATTAAAAAAACAGATTAGTGCTACTGGGGTTGGTTTGCACAATGGTGAAAAAGTCACGCTGACTTTGAAACCAGCCGCAATCGACACAGGCATAGTATTTAAGCGCGCCGATTTGCCCGGGGCGCCGACGATACAAGCACAACCTGATGCAGTGCGTGATACGCGCATGTGTTCTGCCCTAGAACACAATGGTGCGCGTGTTAGCACTGTAGAGCACTTAATGTCTGCGCTGGCAGGGCTGGGTGTTGATAATGTGATGATTGAAGTGACCGCTTCTGAGATTCCAATTATGGACGGCAGCGCTGGGCCCTTTATCTATTTATTGCAGCAGGCTGGTGTTGTAGAGCAGCCTGCCGCTAAGAAATTTATTAGAATCAAAAAGTTAATTGAAGTAAAAGAAGCGGATAAATGGGTGAAATTCGAGCCATATCATGGCTTTAAAATGGATTTCACCATTGATTTTGCACACCCTGTTTTTGAGAATTCTGGTAGCAACGTCAAAATAGACTTTAAAGATAATAGCTATATTAAAGAGATTAGCCGCGCTAGAACGTTTGGCTTTATGCACGAAGTAGAATACCTGCGTGCCAATGGCTTGGCGCGCGGTGGCAGTCTGGATAATGCGATTGTGTTAGACGAATATCGCATTTTGAATCGCGATGGTTTGCGATACGAAGATGAATTTGCCAAACACAAGGTGTTAGATGCTATTGGCGATTTATACATGCTGGGTCACCCGCTACTGGGCGCATTTACTGCTTATAAATCTGGCCATGCGCTCAATAATGCCTTGTTAATTGCCTTGCTGGCCGATGCAGATGCATGGGAGTTTGCGACTTTTGATAATATTGAAGAAGCGCCTAAAGGGTTTCAGGAACAAACCGCGTTTTTTACCCCTAATCTTATGCCGCATTTTAGTTAAAGCTATTTAAGATAAACTTATTGACGTAATTGAAACCATGCCAATCATCCGTCTAACAATCATTCTGGTTTTTATTGCAAGCTTGGTTTTACTAGCCATGTATTTGGTCAGCCGCCAACAAAAATATTTAAACGCATTAAAACAATTACTTAAGTACACGGGCTGGATGTTGGTGACTGTGTTGCTACTGTATTTAATCACAAGAGTTATTCGCTTATAGCGGATCGATATGCGTTACTTCTCACTATTTAAATATGCGGTTTTGCTATTCGCATCGCTTTCCAATTCCAGCTATGCAGCAAATGGCGATGAGGAATTCTTGCAGGCGCGCGCCGCTTATAATCAAAAAAATGTCATTGCGCTGTCTGAATACACGCAACAGTTACAGCATCAGCAATATATCCTTGCGCCGTATGCCGAATATTGGCTGATTCTTTTGAATTTAAATGACTTAGATAATCAATCGGTGATTGATTTTATCAATGCCTATAGTGAATACCCTTTTGCCGATAGATTGCGCGGCGAATACTTGAAAAAACTGGCAAAGGTACAAGATTGGTCTACTTTTTCAGCTGAGTTTCCAAATTATGCGCAAGAAGATGCTGCAGTTGCCTGTTATGCGGCAGAGGCAAGCGCAGTGCATGGCGATGAGACTTCATTAGAAGCGGCGAAACCATTATGGCTTCAGGCCAAAGAGCAGCCGGGCAATTGCAATAGTCTGTTTGACCGCATGCAAGCGGCTAATATATTAACTGAAGAAGATATATGGGCCAGATTTAGATTGGCCTTAAACGATAGCCGTATTACTTTAGCCAAAGGGATTCTTAAGCGTAGCAAAAGCTATGAGCCAAGCCAGCTTAAGTTAATCGATAAAGTGAATGTTAATCCAAGCGATGTACTGGCAAAAAAGACCATTTCATTTAAAACCCGTTTAGGGCGCGAATTGAATTTAATGGCGCTAAGCCGTGTGGCAAAAACTAACTCTTTACAAGCATTAAGTTTGTTTAATAAAGTCGAATCTGCCATGCAAGCAGAAGACAAAAAGGCTTTTTACGGCAGGCTAGCTTTGTATGCGGCGCAGCGTCATGAATGGCAGGCTTTAGATTGGTTTAAATTAGCTGGGGATGCACTAAATAAAGAGCAGCTTGCATGGTATGCGCGCGCTGCGCTACGTAATAAAAATTGGCCTACTGTGCTTGACGTGATATCAAAGATGGACGCAGGCCAAGCAGAGGAAGGCGCTTGGCGCTATTGGAAAGCACGCGCTTTAAAAACACAAAAACAAACTTTAGAAGCCAACACCTTACTGGCCAAGCTCTCAACTGAACGTCACTTTTACGGCTGGCTAGCGCAGGATGAATTAGAGGGTTTTCTGACTGCGCCGCTTGCTACGCACAAAGCCACAGAGGATGCAGTGCAGGCGTTTGCCGATATACCTGCCATTCAACGTGCAGTTGCACTTCAGCGATTAGATTTTAAATGGGAATCAAAAGCCGAATGGGCATTTGCTACCAAAGCGTTTGATGATAGCCAGTTGTTAGCAGCCGCAGAATTTGCCGAACGCAAAAACTGGCATGACGTAGCGATTATTACCGCTGACAAAACTACAGAAATGCATGATTTTGCTTTGCGTTATCCAACTCCTTATCGAAATATAATGAAATCTGCCGCCAGTGAGCAAGCCATTGATGAAGCATGGGTTTATGGCATTACGCGACAAGAAAGTCGATTTATGGACTCTGCAAAATCAGGTGTGGGCGCCTCTGGCTTGATGCAATTAATGCCCGCCACTGCAAAATGGATAGCGGGCAAAGCGGGCATTGACGATTACCATCACGGCATGATTCATGAATTAGAAACGAATATTGCGCTGGGTACCTATTATTTACGCTATACGCTTGAACTGATGAACGGCCAGACGGTGATGGCGACTGCCGCTTATAATGCAGGGCCAAGCCGCGCAAAAAAATGGATGGCTGATGAGCCACTAGAAGGCGCTATTTATGCAGAGACAATCCCATTTAGTGAAACCCGTACCTACGTACAAAAAGTGATGGCTAATGCGCACTTATATGCGCACCAATTAGGGCTAAAGCCCATCACTTTAAAACAACGTTTGGGTATCATTCCAGGTAAAGCAGCTACCGTTTCATCTGCCGATAGCGATAGCGCGGAACTAAACAGTGCAAATTTGACCAATCCAAATACAATAAACGATTCAAGTACGATTGAGCTACAGACGACTAGCCCATAAAGGATAAAGTAATGACAGTAAAAGTAGTATGTGTGTTGGGCGGGGCAGGCTTTGTTGGCAGCAGTATAGTCGCTAAATTAGATGCTGCAGGCTATCAAGTCAACGTATTATCGCGTCGCCGTGAGGCGAGTAAGCATTTGATTTTGCTGCCAAATGTACAAGTGGTAGAAACTGACGTGATGAATAATCACGCGTTAAAAGAAGCCTTAACAGGCGCCGATGCCGTGATTAACTTAATCGGAATTTTGCACGAAAATCGCAAAATCACCTTTGAAGAAATGCACCATCAATTGCCGCGTCATGTCGCCCAAATATGTGAGAGTTTGGGTATTGAGCGATTATTGCATATGAGCGCGTTACAAGCCAGCAGCCATGCGCCAAGCCAATATTTAATCAGCAAAGCCAGAGGTGAGGCCGCACTTGGCGACTTCAATAAAAAGCTTAATATCACCATTTTTAGGCCATCCGTCATCTTTGGACGTGGTGATAGCTTTTTAAATTTATTTGCCAATCTAGTGAAGTATTTACCGGTGATAGCATTAGCAAAACCCGATGCAAAATTTCAACCGATTTGGGTAGAAGACGTGGCCAGTTGCTTTGTGAACGCGCTGGAAAATACAGATACCTATGATAAAAGCTATGAATTAGGTGGCCCAACTATTTATTCCTTGCGTGACCTGGTTCAAAAGGTAATGGATATTATGGGCAAGCAACGCCCTATCATTGGCTTAAACGATCGCTTATCAATGGCGCAGGCATTTGCGATGGAGTTGCTGCCGATTAAATTAATGACACGCGACAACGTGAAATCGATGGCTTTAGATAGCGTCACGCGTCAGCCTATTGCGCCAGAACTAAACGTCATTCCAACGCCATTAGAAGCAGTCGTACCAGAATATTTAATGAATGACACACCGCGCGGCGCATATGATGGCTTTCGCAGTGCTGCAGGACGTGCGATTAACGCTAGAAGATAAATATATGCCTAAACTTAACCCTATTTTTGGGCGGAATTTTGATTAATGGCTGAAATGCAGGTCTACATCGTTGGCGGCGCAGTACGCGATGAATTGTTGGGCTTGCCAGTAAAAGATAAAGATTATGTGGTGGTTGGTAGTACGCCACAAGCCATGCTAGATAACGGTTATAAGCCAGTTGGCAAAGATTTCCCCGTTTTTTTGCACCCCAAAACACATGAGGAATATGCCCTAGCGCGTACAGAGCGCAAAACCGCTGCAGGCTACAAAGGTTTTGCTGTGCATGCTTCGCCAGAGGTGACTTTGGAAGAAGACCTGGCACGCCGTGATCTAACTATTAATGCCATTGCCAAGAATGCAGATGGTAAATTAATAGATCCATTTAATGGCTTGGCCGACCTAAAATCGAAAACCTTACGCCATGTCAGTGATGCTTTTGCAGAAGACCCGGTGCGTATTTTGCGCGCAGCCCGCTTTGCAGCACGTTTTGCCGATTTTACCGTGGCGCCTGAGACGAACCAGCTGATGCAGCAAATGGTGCAAGCAGGCGAGGTGGATGCCTTAGTACCAGAGCGCGTCTGGCAAGAACTATCCAAAGGCCTGATGGAAGCCCAGCCCAGCCGTATGTTTGAAGTGCTGCGTTCTTGTGGCGCGTTACAAAAAATCTTGCCAGAGTTGGATAGGCTTTGGGGCGTTCCGCAACCACCGCAACATCATCCCGAGATTGATACGGGCGTACATGTGATGATGGTCATCAATTATGCGGCCAAACAGGATTTCAGTTTACCCATTCGCTTTGCCGCATTAATGCACGATCTAGGTAAAGGTACCACCCCAAAAGATGTGTTGCCGCGTCATACTGGGCATGAAATCCGCAGTGTGGATTTGCTTAAAGACGTTAGCAAACGATTACGTGTGCCCAATGATTGCAAAGAGCTGGCGCACATCGTGGCCAAATTTCATGGCA
This sequence comes from Methylotenera sp., assembly GCA_021732405.1. GTDB lineage: Bacteria > Pseudomonadota > Gammaproteobacteria > Burkholderiales > Methylophilaceae > Methylotenera_A. The sequence goes on along the minus strand of JAKFVB010000008.1, from coordinate 20,654 downwards.
AATTACACCAAGCCAGCAAAATGCGCCCAGATACCTTACTGGAATTTTTAATGGAACTGGACGCCATTCGCCAGCCAGCCAGATTCGCCGATTTTTTAAAAGCTTGCGAAGCCGATTCGCGCGGCAGGACAGGTTTGGAAAATTGCGATTTGCCAGAAGCTGAATTGCTTAAAAGAGTTTTGCAAGCAGCTTTAAGTGTAGATGCTGGCAAAATTGCACAACAATTTAGTGAGCCTGAGAAGATTAAGGCGGCAGTGTTTAAAGCCAGGTTAGAAGCGCTTAAGCTGGTGCTTTAAGCCTGCATTTTTAAAATATTGCGCGCCTTTTAGCCGGCATTGAAACTTACCATCGTAAAGTAAGAGTATGAATAAATAATTGCGGAATCGAATACAAAATAATCACTAAACAGTTAATCAATACAGTTAACTTGTAAGTAAACATAAAAGATTGCTTTTTATGTTTGTGTTTAAATATTTTCTGCGCAATATAAGCACCACCCCAGCCACCGATCAAACTCAACCAATGCAGTGTATTTTCAGGTGTGCGCCAATTATTTTTAAGTGCTGATGCTTTATCTTGGTAGTAATACAAGAAAACAATTAAATTTGCAGCTAAATAAACAAACGGAAACCAGAGTGGTAAAAATCCATGCAAGCCACGCTCAATCACAAAAGCAAAAAATAAAAAAATGAAAATTAAAAAGCTGTAACTTAATGAAACAGGGTTGCTGCGTTTTTTAAGATTATCTTGATTTAAGACATAGCTGACATTAGCAGCACGAAAGCGGCTTTTTCATCTTTGGCTATCTCATAGCTAATTAGCTCATTGATTTCAGGCCTCTTTTTTAACCGATGAATTTGCGAGATATGTAAAAAAAAATCTTTGCTATCTTTTGTTGCACGAATAAAACCAAATCCTTTATCGTCGTACCACTTAACGATTTTTCCTTCATAACGCATACTGAATTTTGCTATTTGGCTAGAATACTAAGCTGTTGCTGCACAAACTCCGTCGGCTTACGCTTAAACCCGCTCTTGGCATATTGATGCCAGCGCCCAATCACATAACACACCATCAAATTGGCTTGTGCTTCTGCGTCGCCCTTTACGCCAGTATTGGTTTCAGCGATGCGGATGCTTTGTTTTAAGCTCGCTTCGATCCTGTCATAGAGTTGATTAATCCGTGTTTGCAGCCATTCTTCTTCATTCACTAAGGCATCGCCCGTCAGCACACGTGTCATGCCCGGGTTTTTTTCGGCGAATTTTAATAGCATGGTGATAATTAATTGCACTTGTTTTGCGCCATCGGTTTCGTCAGTAGTGATTTTGTTTATCACGCCAAAAATAGACGCTTCGATAAACTCAATCAAGCCTTCGAACATTTGTGCTTTATTCGCAAAGTGGCGGTAAAGCGCGGCTTCAGAAACTTCAATTTTTGCAGCTAAGCTAGCGGTAGTGATTTTCTCGCGTTTTGGATTTTCCAGTATTTTGGCGAGAGTTTCTAATATTTGTTGCTTACGGTCTGATGCCATATTGTTTCCCCTGATTTATTATTTTAAATGACAGTATGATTATATATGAGTGTAAGTGAGTGCTAACACTGAGTTGATCCGATAATCCACAAAATTAGGCTTTTGTAGTTTTTTTGTAACCCAAATCGTTTTCATCCCTAATCGTTTAGCCGTCATCAAGGCGGGCAGGTTATCTTCTAGCATGATGCAATTTTTGGGGTGAGTTTTTAAAGTTTTTAGCAGCATCTGAAAACCACGGACGGATGGCTTGGCGTGAAACTTAGTGGATTCCACGCTGAACACCAGCTCAAAAAAATCGGCAATACCCATAATCGTCAGCACGCGCATGGCGTATTCGCGTGGCGCATTGGTGAACACACATTTTCGACCTTGCAGGTTTTGCAACAAATGACGCAGTTGTTTGACCTGAATCACCATATTCGGTAAATCCATAAACGCATGGGTTTGTTTTAAAAAATGAAATGCGTCAATGCCATGATGGCGCATTAAACCTTTAAGCGTTGCCCCATAAATACGCCAATAATGTTGGCGCAATTGATGCGCGGCGCTTTCATCTAAATGCAATTCGTCCATAATGTACTGCGTCATGGCGCGATTCATCACAGGAAAAATGTGTGCTGAGGCATTGTGTAAAGTATCGTCTAAATCGAAAATCCAGATTTTTTGTGTCATTGTAAATCGTCTAAAAAGTCTGGATTATTAAAATTCTTCATTCCCGTTTCGCGGGGATGAGCAGTAGTTATTTCGCTTTAATTAGTGTGCCAACGCCTTCATCGGTTAACACTTCTAGCAATAGCGCATGCTCAACACGGCCATCAATAATATGCACCGCTTTTACGCCGCTTCTAGCTGCATCTAAAGCAGAGCTAATTTTAGGCAACATGCCGCCAGATAAAGTACCGTCTGCTACCAAGTCATCAATCTGTTTTGGGGTTAAGCCTGTTAATAAATTACCGGATTTATCCAGCACGCCAGGCGTATTTGTTAATAGAATCAGCTTTTCTGCACCCAAGATTTCAGCCAGTTTGCCGGCAACCACATCGGCGTTAATATTAAAGGTATCGCCATCCTCACCCACACCGATTGGCGCGACTACTGGAATAAAGTCACCAGAATCTAAAAAGTTGATAATGCTGGGGTCAATGGCGCTGATTTCGCCTACTTGGCCAACATCGATCATCTTGGTCGGGTCATTCATGTCTTCCATCATCAATTTGTGCGCGTGAATAAAGTTGCCATCTTGACCAGTTAAGCCAACCGCTTTACCGCCGTGCCGATTAATCAGGTTCACAATCTCTTTATTCACTTGGCCGCCCAGTACCATTTCAACCACGTCCATGGTTTCAGCGTCAGTCACGCGCATGCCTTGAATAAACTCACCTTTTTTGCCTAGCTTATCCAGCATTTCATTAATTTGCGGGCCGCCGCCGTGCACCACCACAGGGTTCATACCGACAAGCTTGAGCAACACAACATCTTGCGCAAAACATTCTTTTAAATGTGCGTCTGTCATCGCATTGCCGCCGTATTTAATAACAATGGTTTTGTCAAAAAAACGTTTAATATAAGGCAGCGCTTCGGCCAGAATCTTGGCTTTTTGCGCAGGCGCAGTTGGATTTTGCATAATTATATTTTTACAGTAAAAATAAATACAATTTTAGCTTGATTTGATATGATTGAGTAATGATCAACTCAGTATTAAGGTGAAAAACCATGATAAACACCGATAATAATTATATTTATTCTGACCAAGTGCGGTTTGATATATTAAGCTTGGTGCCAAAAACTGGTTTTATAATAGGCTCTATTGGTTGCGGACGAGCGAGTACAGAACAGGTTTTAGTTGCTGCTGGTCGTGAAGTGCATGGTGTAGATATTTCTGCAGAAGCGGTTGGTGTTGCAAAGGAACGCATTACATCTGCCCGCCTAGTGAATGGGGATGTACTGATGCCATTTGCAGAAAATAGTTTGGATGGTCTGATTTTAGCCGATGTTATAGAACACATGCCTTTAGCTTGGAATAGACTTGAACAGTTCGCAAAGATGGTAAAGCAAGGTGGCTGGATTTTAATTAGTGTGCCAAATATGCGGCAATTAAGGATTCTATATACACTATTATTAAAAGGAGACTGGCCAGAACAGCCAACAGGTATATTTGATGAAACTCATATTCAAGTGATGACTCATAAACGTCTTGAACGCTGGGCCGTTAGATCAGGGTTGAGTTTGTTGAAATGGCAGAACTCATATTTTTTTCGTCCGCAAATTAACGCCATCTACAAATTAATTAATTTAGTCACCTTTAACTATTTTCGAAGCTTTTTTGATTACCAAATATTGGGTCTATTTATCAAAAAATAATTTCAGATTTTAAAGTGGTTTTATAAATACTTTTGATTTACGTTGGTAGTTATAAAGCGCTTGTTTTAGTTGCGGTAGTTTGTCAACATCAGCCGCTTTAAATCCACGCTCTAAAAACCAATGCTCGGTACGTGTGGTTAAACAAAAAAGCTGTTTAAAACCCAAAGTTTTGGCTTGTTGTTGGCAGTAGTTAAACAGCTTGTCGCCACGTCCACCACCACGATACTCTGGGTCAATCGCTAGACAGGCAAACTCTACTTGTTTTTCTGAGGTAAAAGGGTGCAAAGCCGCGCAGCCAATGGTGCGGTTGTCGTGTTCCATCACATAAAAATGATTGATTTCCATTTCAATGCGCTCACGTCCACGCCGCACTAAAACACCTTCGTTCTCAAGTGGCTCAATCAGTTTCAATATGCCGCCCACATCGTCGATATTAGCTTGGCGCATGGTTTCTAGCGGCAGCTCTGTGACCATAGTGCCAATGCCGCTGTGCGTAAATAACTCTTGAATAATGGCACCGTCAATATGCCGCGAAATTAAATGCGTGCGTGCCACGCCTTGTTCACAGGCGCGTACGGCAGCAGGCAGGTAGTAGTCAACGTCCTCAGAAAAGTGGATAGGCGTTTCGTTTTTCTGCACATTCCGCAGTAAGTTTTTGGCTTTTTCAGCCGTCATTTCGCGCAACAAATCGCCGCGCAAATTATGTACACCTTCTGAGTCCATTAAAAAAATCAGCTTATCGGCATCCAGCGCAATGGCTGCACTAACGGCGACATCTTCCAAGCTTAAGTTAAATGCCTCACCTGTAGGTGAATAGCCAAGCGGTGATAGCAAGACTAATTCATTATCATCCAAGCGTTTTTGAATACCAATCGCATCCACTTTACGCACCTCGCCTGTATGTTGCAAATCAACACCATCGCGCACGCCAAGCGGTTTAGCGGTAACAAAATTGCCGCTAGCTACACGAATATCGGCGCCTGCCATTGGTGAGTTGGCGATACCCATTGAAAGCAGCGCTTCAATCTCTACCCGCACTGCGCCATTTGCTTCTTTTACTGCTTCCATGGCTGCGTCATCCGTCACGCGTAAGCCATTATGAAAAGCTGGCGTCAATTTATCGCGTTTTAAACGCTTCTCGATCTGAGGCCGTGCGCCATGCACCAACACTAACCTTACTTCTAAGCTGGCGAGTAAATTTAAATCGTGTGAAAGTGCAATAAATTGCTGCTCACTGACGACCTCGCCACCAAAGGCAATCACAAAAGTACGCCCGCCAAATGCATGTATATAAGGAGTAGCGGAGCGAAACCATTGAACAAAATCAATAGCAGATGCTTGAATGCTGATTGGGCTAGCCAAATAAGGTTGATGAGGCTCTTCAGCTTTAAGTGTTGTGCCGGATTCGCTTAAAGCATAAATTTGTGCAGGTGTTGTTTCTAGGGCGTTAGCAATTTTGCGCAGCAATGTTTCAGAAACGCCTAGTTCACCACGCTCTATGCGCGACAGGTTACCTGCATCAGCCTCTACTTTGGTAGCAAGCTGTTGTAAAGTGAGGTTCTGTGATTTGCGCTGTAGACGGATTGAGTGACCTAAAGACATAACTTAGAAGCTTTTAAATGTAAATATTACATAAATAGTATATTAAATATGTAAAAAATACAATATTAAAAATCGCTTTGTGGATGTGAGTCTTTGCAGAAAAGACATTTATACATATTTTCTAGCCACGGTTTGTGAAGGCTACCATCGCGTATGGTAAAGCTTACCCAGTCGGTTTTATAGATGGTATCGTAAAAATCATGGTCAATTTTCATAGATGAATCAATCGGGTATTCCGCGTCTTTTAACTCAATGTGGTATGTGTAATAGGTCCTGCCTTTGCGCCCACGATGTTTTACGCTGTATTTGTCTAATACCTGGTAACTGGCAATTGTGGGTTCGCTACTATCGCTCATACTATTAAAGTCGTACAGCAAGCCGTAAACGGTAAAGAGTAATCCAAGCCCGCCAAATATTACGATATCAATCAATACTAGATGGCGGCGCGCCGATTTTTTAATGTACCTAAAAGCCAATAAAATAAAAGTGAGCAAAGCTAAAGCACTGATGATGCTGGCCTCTGGCATTAAACTGATTGGTGAGAATAATGCATTTCTATCTAGGATAAAAAAGCGAGCCGCTTCTAACCCGCCCCAAGTCGCAAGGGCTAAGCTCATCGCTAAAAATATAGCAGTGTTGCGCTGTGCGGGCACTTTCCAGAAATGCGCTGTTTCCCGCTTTTGGCTTTGCAAAAGGTTGGCTAGCGTTCGCAGTCTAGGTAAAAAACGGGCGGCCAAAGCATTCACTTGCTGAATAGGGCTATCTTTTAAAAAATGTATTTCTAAATACAAATGTTTGCCGTCACAAATAATCAAATTTCGTCTGGTAATCACATCAACATCTTGTTTTGAAAAGATTAGCCCACGTATTTCAGCCATCATGGCACTATCTTTACCAATAATTTCAGCATCTTCTTGGGTGATGCTGGCAAGATAAGTTTGTTGATCGAACTGTTGCGAACCCGTTTCAAACTCGTAAGAGACTCCCAGTCGTTTGGCCCACTTATCTTTTCGGCGCTCTTGTCTAGCAGAAAATTGCAAAGCGCTTACACAAGGAATCTCTAATACAAATAAGCCCGTATTTTTGCTGCTAGCATTGGTTAAGTCATACTTAAAAGGCTTTTTATTATATGTCCAATTGTGGAGTGAGCTTTTGCGTTGTTGAAGTGCCGATTGAATGGATAGTTTTTGATATAGATAAATAATGAGTGATACTGAAACGGTCACTAGCCCCAAATAAAACCACATATTAAAAATCACCCCACAGTGTTTGCATGGATGATATCGCCGTTAGCGCAGCTGTTTCTGTGCGTAAAATGCGTGGTCCCAAAATAATCGATTGAAAGCAATTTGCCGTTGCGGCATTGATTTCTGCCTGGCTCAATCCACCTTCTGCGCCAATCAATAAAGTAACGTTGCCCTTTGGTTTTGCCAAATCAGCCAGCTTTATTGCGCCAATAGGGTTTAGTAAGATACGTGTATCCGTGCTGGCAGGGTTTTTTGCTAGCCAGTGAGATAAGCCTAGGGGAGCTAGGACTTGAGGTACAAACGCGCGACCTGATTGCTCGCATGCAGAGTTGACGATATTTTGCCAATGCTCAAGCCGCTTTTGCGCGCGCTCTTGGCTGAGTTTGACAACGCTACGTTCTGTTGAAATGGGTTGTATGGCATTTACGCCTAGCTCTACGGCTTTTTGAATGGTGTAATCCATGCGGTCACCGCTGGATATGCCTTGCAGCAAGGTGATATTAAGGGGTGATTCATTGCTAATGGCTTGGCTGGCTAATACTTTGGCCAGCACCTCACTTTTTTTAACACTGACTAATTCACAAGTATAGTCATTGCAGTCGCCGTTAAATAGTTTCAACTCATCGCCAATATTTAAGCGTAACGCACGCGTGGCATGAGTGGCGGCGCTAGCTGATAACGGGATTAGTGCGCCAATGAAAAGTTTTTCTGCGCTATAAAATCGGGTATTAGACATGATGGCATGAAATGAAAGTGTTAAGATTAAATTATAAGTTAATTAAGGAGTAAAGCATGGCAAGTTTACACCCCCCTGTGTGTGATTTTGGCTGGAAAGCCCCTGATTTCAAATTGCCCGCCGTCAATTACAGGGGTGCAGAAGGCAACTTGGTGTCGCGCGATATAATCATGGGCAAGAATGGATTGCTGGTCATGTTTATTTGCAACCATTGCCCTTATGTTAAAACTATTAAGACAAGACTGGTGGTCACTTGCCTTGAACTTGAGCGATATGGCATCAATAGTATTGCGATTCAGAGCAATGATACGGTTCGCTACCCAGATGACAATTTTGAGCGGATGGAAGAAGAGGCAAGGTTGAATCATTTCAGCTTTCCGTATGCGCTAGATGAGACACAAGAAGTTGCAAAAGCCTATGGTGCGGTGTGTACGCCCGATTTTTTCGGCTTTAATGCCAAAGGTGAGTTGCAATACCGCGGCCGCTTTGATGCTTCTGGCCGTAACCCAGAACCGCCTGCTGACAATACACGCGATTTGTTTGATGCCATGAAAATGATTTCAGAAACGGGTCAAGGCCCGCGCGAGCAGATTGCCAGTATTGGATGCAGTATTAAATGGAGTGAATAGAGGAAGATTGTGACTGAAATGAAAAAATTAAAATGGGGCATATTGGGTGCCGCCCGCGTTAATGAGCGCTTATTGCCAGCGATTATTGAAGCGCCAAATTCTGAATTGGTTGCCATTGCCAGCCGCCGCGCTGGTGCCGCCAAAGCGACATTAGATAAATACGCGCCTTGCCACCAAAATGTGACTTGTTATGACGATTTACAAAGCCTGATTGACGACTCAAACGTAGAGGTGATTTACTGCCCAATGGCAAATGAAGAGCATGCAGAATGGGCGATCAAGGCTATTCATGCAGGCAAGCATATTTTGATTGAAAAGCCAATGGCAACCAAGCTGAAAGATATCGAAACAATAGAAGCGGCCGCCAAAAAGGCTAAGGTGAAAGTGATGGAAGGCTTTATGTACCGCTTTCACCCGCAACACGCGCGCCTGCAAGAAATTATTGAAAGTGGCTTGATAGGCGATGTGCTGTCTGCCCGCGCCAGCTTCTCTTTTTTGATGAAGCAAGCACGTATGTATCGCATCAATCGTAGCATGGCAGATGGCGGCGGAGCGATGTGGGATATTGGGCCATACGCTATACATTCCTTGCGCTGGTGCTTCCAGAAAAATGGCAAACCGTCAGAACCAGTTAAAGTAGTCGCTCATGCCAAACTCAATGAACATGGCGCGGATATCGTCACCAGCGGCGTATTGGATTTTGGATTAGACAATGAAAAGCGCGCGCTTTTTGGCAATTTCGATATTAGCTTTGAACGTAGCCGCAAATCCGAATATGAAATTATTGGCACAAAAGGCTGGGTGAAATGCAATGCTACATGGGTGTTTCAAAACGATGTACCCGTGATTAGCTGGGCGACAGAAGATGGCAAATACGCAGAAGAGCGCTTTACGCCAAGTAACCACTTTACTTTAGAGATTGAGCATTTTAGTGATTGTGTGTTGAACGATAAGCAGCCTTTGCTGACGTTTGAAGATGCGAAAGCGAATTGCAAGGCGATTGAGATGGTTTTGCAGGCTATAGATAAATAGTGCGATAAATTAAAAACGGGGCTCATAGCCCCGTTATTTAGTTTAGGTAAACTAAGGTTAAAACAAACTATTGTTACTACGGTGTTACAACAATATCGTTTTTAACAGCAGTTACGCCTTTAACATTTTTAGCTAAAACAACAGCTTTATCCGCTTCGGCTTGTGATTTTGCTGTGCCAGATAATTGCACTAAGCCGTTGCTGTCTGTTTCTACTTTAATATCCGTAGCGCTAACAGCTTTGTCTTTAGCAAATTCTGCTTTTACTTTAGTGGTAATAACAGCGTCACCCACTTTAGTACCCACTGTATCGCCATCTGCAGCAAAAGCAGATAAAGGCATCGTTAAAGCACCAATAATTAATAGACTTTTTAGATTGATATTCATGATATTTCCTTTTCAAAAAAACAAAATTTAGGTTGTTGTGCAGAACACAAACGCAATTTTAGACATTTGCAAAAAATACCGAATAAGACAATGGCTGATATTGCTGTAGGTGCTTTCTTGCGAGTTCTGACAGAGGCGCGGATAATTTTTCGGCAAAAAATTATGTGTATGTGGTTTTTAGAACTAACTTAACATTATTGACATTAGTGTCAGAATCACGACATAAAGTAGGCATCAACAAAATTTAACTCATTGATTATTATAATAATCAACATTTGGCATTCGATTTGCAAAGACTTAACTACTTTAAGTCTTTAAATTAAATTGGATGTTAAAAATGGTTAAAAAATTAACGATATTTGCATTAGTCAGCTTTGTTTCAATAGTGCCTACAAGCAGCATGGCGGCAGTTGGCGGGGTCGTTCAGGTTGGCACAACCGCTAAAGTGAGCAGCAGCTCGCCAGTCATCAGGCTAGCCTCTAACGATATAACGCAAATGCATACTAGCAGTAGGCAAGATGTCAGCAAAGCAAAAGCAAGTGATGAATCGCCTATTGAGTTATCAAAAATTCCACCGCAGGCATGGTTAATATTAACGGCTTTATTTTGCTTTGTAATGCGCTCTAGCCGCAGAGTTGTGTAGTTTATTAATATTGAAATTATTCATTTCGCACACGTAAAAAACTGGCAAACTTTGGCTTGCCATTAGGTGTTTTGTCGCGATATGTATAAGTGACAAGGCTGCCAATTTTAGGTGGGTTTTCGCGCTGCGCATCACTGAAACCTGTGCCAAGTTTAAAACGTATGCCATCAGGCGTTTCTACTAACAGCGCGCCAAGTTTGCCTTTATATTTTCCGCGCCCAGCGGTGTGTCCAACAACTGTTGCTTCTGCATCGTAAAGCAATTTAAATTTTAGTAATACATCGCTGCGCCCTGTTATGTAAGGTGCGTCTGCCTTATGCAGCATAAGGCCTTCAGCGCCAGCAGCCACCATTTGATTGAGCTTGCGTTTTAATGCGGCTTCGTCTTTGACTCTAAATTGTGTCACAGCTTTTAAGTGTGTAATATTGGCACCATTAACAATTTCAGTAATGCGTTTTGCACGCATCTCAAAAGTGCCTGCGGCGTTTGGCAGTTCAAACACTAAATACGATATACCATGCCACTCTTGATCAATTGGGTTGTCTTTGCGCACAGCGCCTGATAACACATCAAACTGACCTCTTGCTAACCAAAGCTCGCCGTCAAGTGGTACTTTAGGAAAGCCTTTTGTAAACCAAGCTGGCGCTGCAATTAATGTGCCTGTACGCGTGTACAAAGCGTTTCCATCCCACACGGCTCGTACGCCATCAAATTTTTCACTCACCAAATACTCACGCACATCAATGCCGCTTTGATATACCTTTGCCAGTAATATTTCGGATGATTTTTGAGCAGCTTTATAATCAGCGTGATTTTGTTTGGCGATTATTTGAGCCGTAAAAAACAGCAAAAAAATTGCGCTTAATATAGTGGTTAACAATAGATGGCGGCTTAATTTTATGCAGGTAGTGTAAAACAATTAAGCTAGTCTGTGACGCAATTAATAGTGTTATCACACTTAAGGCTTGCACATTAATTTCAATATAATTGCCTTTAAATTTTTTAAATAAATACTAATTTACGTTATGAAATGCGGCATAGCCCTTGCCCAAATAGGGTAATTAGGCAATAATTTAATATTTGCAAAAAAGCAGTTGAAAAACTAACTTTTTGAAGAATTCAATCAAGGTTTTATCGGATTTTCTGTAAGACTTAAATTTTTGCTATATCCAATCAGATATTGTTATTACATTCTTTTTGGTCAAAATAATAAGCTAAGTCAAGTTTGAATCGTAAAACTTCAAGGTAAACATTAGGGAGAAAACTATGGCAACACGTAAAGACTTAGCCAACGCGATTCGTGCGTTATCAATGGATGCAGTGCAAAAAGCCAATTCTGGCCACCCAGGTGCGCCTATGGGCATGGCAGAAATCGCTGAAGAACTTTGGAATAATCATTTAAGCCACAACCCAAAAAATCCTAGCTGGGCGAATCGTGACCGCTTTGTGCTCTCTAATGGTCACGGTTCAATGTTGATCTACTCATTGCTACACCTGACAGGTTATGCATTGCCAATGAGCGAATTACAATCATTCCGTCAATTGCATTCAAAATGCGCTGGTCACCCAGAATATGGTTACGCACCAGGCGTTGAAACGACTACTGGCCCATTAGGCCAAGGTATTGCCAACGGTGTAGGTTTTGCAATGGCTGAAAAGTTATTAGCAAATCAATTCAATAAACCAGGCCACGACATCGTTGACCACAGTACATATGTGTTCTTAGGCGACGGCTGTATGATGGAAGGCGTTTCTCACGAAGCTTGTGCGCTGGCTGGTACTTGGGGCTTGGGTAAATTGACAGCATTCTGGGATGACAACGGCATTTCTATCGATGGTCATATCGAAGGCTGGTACACAGACGACACAGCGAAACGTTTTGAGTCATATGGCTGGCACGTTCAGTCAGTAGACGGTCACGATGTTGCTGCGATTGGCGCTGCTATTGCTGCCGCTAAAAAAGTAACAGACAAACCATCATTGATCTGCTGTAAAACAGTCATCGGTATGGGTTCACCAAACAAATCAGGTTCACATGATTGCCACGGTTCTGCATTAGGTTTAGACGAAGTTGCCGCAACACGCGCTAACATCGGTTGGGCGCACGAGCCGTTTGTAATTCCAGCAGACGTTTACGCTGGTTGGGATGCAACTGCTAAAGGCGCAAAAGTAGAAGGCGATTGGAATGCCAAGTTTGATGCATACGCAAAAGCATTCCCAGCTGAAGCAGCAGAATTCAAACGCCGCATGGCAGGCGACTTACCAGCTAACTGGAAAGAAGCAACTGATGCGATTGTCGCTGCAACAAACGAAAAAGCAGAAGGTGTTGCAACACGTAAAGCATCACAAAACGTCATCGGCGCATTAGCGCCGTTATTGCCAGAGTTCTTAGGCGGTTCTGCTGACTTGACTGGTTCTAACTTGACTTCAACAGGTAGCTTTGTACATGTTGATGCGAAAAAACCAGGTAACTACATTTCATACGGCGTACGTGAGTTTGGTATGTTTGCGATTATGAACGGTATGGCATTGCACGGTGGTTTAATCCCATTCGGTGGTACATTCCATATGTTCTCTGACTATGCAAAAAGCGCATTGCGTATGGCTGCATTGATGAAACAACGCACCATTGCTGTGTTAACACATGACTCTATCGGTCAAGGTGAAGATGGTCCAACGCACCAACCAATCGAAAATACGGCTGGCCTACGTTTGATTCCGAATATGGATGTATGGCGTCCAGGCAACTCAACTGAAACTGCGGTAGCTTGGGTTGCTGCGGTTGAGCGTACTACTGGTCCATCTAGCTTAGTCTTAAGCCGTCAAAACGTAGCTGGTATGAAACATGATGCTGCACAGTTCGCATTAATGCGTAAAGGTGGTTATGTGTTGTCTGACGTAGCTGGCGCGCAAGTCATCATTATCGCTAATGGTTCTGAGCTAGAGTTGGCTGTTAAAGCTGCTGCTGAACTAAATGCTGCTGGTACTAAAGTACGTGTAGTTTCAATGCCATCAACTAACGTATTTGATCGTCAAGATAAAGCTTACAAAGACAGCGTGTTGACTCCAGGCGTTAAACGCGTGGCAGTTGAAGCTGGTGTAACGGATTTCTGGCGTAAATATGTTGGCCTAGAAGGCGCAGTTGTTGGTATCGACACATTCGGTGAATCTGCCCCTGGTGGCGCATTAATGAAACATTTTGGCTTTACAGTAGAAAATGTTGTTGCTGTAACTAAGTCAGTGTTGTAATTATAGAGTAGCCTGTTGTTAAAAGAGCCTCCGTTTAGAGGCTCTTTTTATTTGTAGACTTTGAAATAGTAGTGATAAATGCGTCTTTTTGAAAGGGTGATGTAATGGCAATTCGTGTAGCAATTAATGGTTATGGGCGTATTGGGCGTAATGTGTTGTGTGCTTTTTATGAGCAAAAACGGAAAGATATTCAAATTGTAGCCATCAACGGCACGGCTAGCCCAGAATGTAACGCGCATTTAACGAAACACGATACCATTCACGGCAAATTGGCTGGTACGGTGAGTCATGAACAAGATGTGGCGGGTCATCACTACTTGATCGTTAACGGTGACAAAATTCACATGTTTAACGAAAAAGACCCTTCCAAATTGCCTTGGGAAGCGTTGAGCGTTGATGTAGTGCTTGAGTGTACTGGTGTATTTCGCACTAAAGAGAAATGTCAGCCGCATTTAGATGCCGGTGCTAAAAAAGTGATTATTTCAGCGCCTGCTGATAAAAATGCTTGTGATGCGACTGTAGTGATGGGTGTTAATGACAAAGTGTTAACTTCTGCCATGACGGTGATTTCTAACGCATCTTGCACCACTAACGGCTTGGCGCCAATGGTAAAAGCCTTGCATGAAAAATTGGGTGTAGAAACGGGCTTAATGACCACGATTCACTCCTATACCAATGATCAGTTGCTGGTAGATGGCCATCACAGTGATTTGTATCGCGCCCGCGCTGCGGCACTCAATATGATTCCAACCAAAACAGGCGCTGCACAAGCTGTGGGTATAGTGATGCCTGAGCTTAAAGGTAAATTATCAGGTTTTGCAATTCGTGTGCCTACGGCCAATGTGTCGGCGGTCGATTTAACGTTTGTTGCCAGCCGAGAAACGACGCGAGAAGAAGTGAACGCGATTGTAAAAGAGGCTAGTGAGGGAGCGCTTAAAGGCATTTTGGCATACAACACAGAGCCATTAGTTTCATCAGACTTCAACCATACCGAAACATCTAGCAATTTTGATGCAACGCAAACGGTGGTCATTGGTAATTTGGTTAAAGTGCTGGCCTGGTACGATAACGAGTGGGGCTTTAGCTGCCGTATGTTAGATACCGCTGCTGCGTTAATGAAAGCAAAATAGTTGTCAGATTTTTGGGGTTAATCATGCAATTTATTAAAATTACAGATGTAGATTTACGCGGTAAACGAGTATTAATTCGTTCAGATTTAAACGTGCCCGTTTTAGATGGTAAAGTGACTTCAGACGCGCGTATTACCGCCAGTATGGCAACCATTGAGTATACATTGAAACAAGGCGCAAGCGTGATGGTGACATCGCATTTAGGCCGCCCTGAAGAGGGTGTTTATTCAGAAGAGAATTCACTTAAGCCAGTAGTAGATGTGATTTCAGCCAAACTAAACAAACCTGTGCGCTTGATTAAGGATTGGGTCAAGGGTGGTTTTGAAGTTGGTACTGGCGAACTCGTTATCTTGGAAAACTGTCGTTTTAATATAGGTGAAAAAAAGAACAAAGACGAAACAGCGCAAGCCTATGCAAAGCTATGTGACGTATTTGTGATGGATGCTTTTGGTACAGCGCACCGCGCAGAAGCCAGCACGTATGGCGTAGCAAAATTTGCGCCTATTGCATGTGCAGGGTTGTTATTAGCAGAAGAATTAGATGCGCTAACGAAAGCTTTGTTAAACCCAGCAAGACCAATGGTGGCGATTGTTGGCGGTAGTAAAGTTTCAACTAAGTTAACCGTTTTAGAGAGCTTGTCTGAAAAAGTAGACCAGATGGTGGTTGGCGGCGGTATTGCCAATACCTTTTTAAAAGCGGCAGGTTTCGAAGTAGGTAAATCGCTGTGTGAAGATGATTTAGTGCCAGTGGCGCGCACCTTAATGGATAAAATGAGCCAAAGAGGCGCGGCAGTACCGATTGCAGTTGATGTAGTCTGTGGTAAGAAATTCGATGCAACAGAGCCTGCAGTGAAGAAAGACGCGGCTTCTGTAGAAGCGGACGATATGATTTTTGATATTGGCGCGAAATCTGCTAATGAATTAGCAGAGATTATCAAAAATGCAGGTACTGTGGTTTGGAATGGCCCTGTTGGTGTGTTTGAATTTGACCAATTTGGTGAAGGTACTAAAACCATTGCGCATGCTATTGCCAATACCAAAGCATTCACTTTGGCGGGCGGCGGCGACACCATTGCAGCGATTCAAAAATACGATATTTATGACAAAATTAGCTATATTTCAACTGCAGGCGGTGCGTTTTTAGAATTTTTAGAAGGCAAGACTTTACCAGCAGTAGAGATTTTAGAGAGTCGTGCAAAGGCTTAATTTAAGTTATTTCCCAGTTTTAAAAATGGGGCTGATGCCCCATTTTTTATTTAAATGTCATGATTTACATGTAAGTTTCTGGTCTATTCACTTAATGATTAAATAAAGGCCAACTATTACGATGTTACGAAAAACCAAGATTGTTGCCACGCTGGGCCCAGCCTCAAGCAGTGAAGAAATGATTGCGCGCCTGATTACGGCGGGTGTTAATGTAGTGCGCCTTAATTTTTCGCATGGCACTGCTGCAGAGCATATCACTCGCGCTGAAATCGTGCGTAATATCGCGCTTAAACTGGGGCGGCCAGTGGGTGTATTGTGCGATTTACAAGGCCCAAAAATCAGGATTGGTAAATTTGAGTTGGGAAAAATCACCTTAAAAACTGGTGATTTATTTATATTGGATGCCGATTGCATGCTGGGCAATCAAGATAAAGTTGGCTTGGACTACAAAACATTACCACAAGAAGTGACTGAGGGTGTGGTGCTATTGCTGGATGATGGTCGCATTACCATGCAGGTCGATCGTATCCGAAACAATCAAATACACTGTGTAATTCTTAGCGGCGGCGTACTAAGCAATAATAAAGGTATTAATCGCGCAGGTGGCGGTTTATCTGCCGATGCCTTAACCTTAAAAGATAAAGAAGATTTAAAGACAGCGGTCGCTTTAGAGGCAGATTATATTGCCATCTCTTTTCCAAAATCAGCCCAAGATGTAGAGCTGGCGCGCAGTTTGGTTAAAAAAGCAGGTGGCACGGCCAGTATTGTGGCAAAGATTGAGCGCGCAGAAGCGATTGATAACCTAAAAGAGATTATCGCCGTGAGCGATGCGATTATGGTGGCGCGCGGTGACTTAGGCGTAGAGGTAGGCGATGCCGCCGTGCCAGGTTTACAAAAACGCATGATACGCATGGCGCGCGCGCAAAATAAGCTAGTCATTACCGCTACACAAATGATGGAATCTATGATTAGTAGCCCGATTCCCACGCGGGCAGAGGTATCAGATGTGGCGAATGCAGTGCTGGACGGTACGGATGCGGTAATGCTATCTGCCGAAACCGCCAGTGGACAATATCCTTTAGAAACCGTTAAAGCAGTGGACAGGATTTGCGTAGAAGCTGAAAAAGAATATGAGATTGCCAATGTTAGCCAGAAGCGCGCAGAGCCGCACCAGCAAACGGATGAGGCGATAGCGGCAGCCACTATTTATGTGTCTAAATATCTGAATGTGAAAGCCATTGCCGCGTTAACGCAATCCGGTAATGCTGCGCAATGGCTATCGCGTGCGGATAGTGGTGCGCCCATTTATGCGCTATCGCCCAATAAAATCGCGCGTCGCAAACTCACTTTGCATCGCAATGTGTTTCCTTACCCTATTGAGCAAGAAGACAAAAACAGGGATGAAATTTTGCATGAGATGGAGCAGGTGATGCTTAGAAACGGTGCAGTTGCGACTGGCGATACGGTTCTGCTAACATTTGGTGAGCCAATTGGAAGTCCAGGCGGTACTAATACACTTAAAGTAGTAAAAGTAGGTAATTTGATTTAAACGAGCTAGGTGTTTAAGTATTTTTATTGAACTTAACACATTTTAAACCCCGAAAAATTCGCAGCAAACACACGTACAAATGACTAGTGCAAATTAGCCTGCGCAATTTATAATTCAATTCTTTTACCACTTGCATTAATCACCATGAGCACGCCACTGTTAAAAACTAATCTTCTAGGTCTAAGCCTGATTCATCAGGGAAAAGTCCGTGATATCTATGCCATAGATGACAAAACCATGTTGCTAGTGAGCACCGATAGGCTATCTGCATTTGATGTGATTTTGCCCACAGGTATTGCCAATAAAGGCGCGATGCTCACGCAGATGGCCAATTTTTGGTTTGAAAAATTAAAGCATGTGGTGCCTAACCATTTAACGGGTATTGAGCCAGATTCGGTGGTTTCAAGCGCAGAAGACAAAGCACAATTGGGTACAGGCAATTTAAGCCGCGCCGTAGTAGTGAAAAAGCTTAAGCCTTTACCGATAGAAGCCATTGTGCGTGGTTATTTGGTGGGTAGCGGCTGGAAAGAATATAAGGCTAAAGGCACCGTATGCGGTATTCAACTGCCAGCAGGCTTGCAAGAAGCATCAAAATTACCAGTGCCGATTTTTACGCCATCATCTAAAGCCGCAGTGGGTGAACATGATGAAAATATCAGCCTAGAGCAATGCGCCGCATTAATTGGAAATGAGATGGCTGAAAAAGTCGCCAAAGTAGCGATTCAGCTTTATAGCGAAGCGGCCGAATATGCATTAACACGCGGCATTATCATTGCCGATACCAAATTTGAATTTGGCTTGGATAGCGATGGTGTGCTGCATGTGATGGATGAAGTGTTGACACCTGATTCATCGCGTTTTTGGCCAGCCGAAAGCTATAAAGTCGGCAGCAATCCGCCTAGCTACGATAAACAATATGTACGCGATTGGCTAGAAAGTATACAGTGGAATAAGGCACCGCCTGCGCCAGCTTTGCCGTTAGAGGTTGCGCAACGCACCTCTGAAAAATATTGTGAAGCATTTGAAAAATTAACAGGTAAAAAGCTACTTTAATATTCATGCTGGAAAAACTAAAACAGATTGCGGCGCGCTTAAAAGCAGAGTTTGTTTTTTATCAGCGTCTACAAAAACACTCACAGACACCAAAACTGGCCAAAGCCTTATTATGGCTAGCGATTGGCTATGTATTAATGCCATTTGATTTAATCCCTGATTTTATTCCTGTTATTGGCCAGCTGGATGAGATGGTGATTATTCCTATTCTGCTATATTGTGCGTTAAAATTAACACCACAAACGGTTGTGGCTGAATGCAGGAGCGAACTAATATGATGCAAATTTGGCAGATGATTTTAAATTTTGATGCGCACTTGCCGGATTTAGTCGCCATGCACGCCAATTTAGTTTACTTCATTTTATTTGGTGTGATTTTTCTGCAAATTGGCATATTGCCGTTCTTTTTTCTGCCCAGTAATCCGTTTTTATTCGTTTGTGGCGCAGTCTGGGCGGCTTCTCATTTAAGTATCAGCTTACTTTTAATCGTATTGACAGCGGCAGCCATATTGGGCAATTTATGTGGATATGGCTTGGGCAAAACTTTAGGGCAAATATTTTTTGTTAATTATTTAAAGTGGCCAAATCAAACGACGCTTGATAAGACACGTGTTTTTTATCACAGACATGGTGAAAAGGGCTTTTTATTTTGCTTGTTTTTACCAGTGATAAGAACAATTGCACCATTTTTAGCAGGTATTACGCAGATGGTTTTTTATAAATTCGTACGCGCCGCTTCGGTTGGATCTCTATTATGGGTGCTGACTTGTGTACTGATGGGTTACTTCTTTGGCAATATTCCAATTATTATGCACCATTTAGGTACCTTTACTTTAGCAGGTTTGGCTGTGGTAATACTGGTAGTGATTTTTAAAAAAAGCTGGGAATATTTTAATAAATTAAATTAGTATCTGGTTTTTTACACAGTCAGTGCTTAAACCAACTTACCCGTAATCAATCATTAACAAACTTCACGTATAATGCCGTTTTTTAGTTCAAGGCTATTCTCAACATGTCGTTAAACCAAGTGCCATCTGGCTTAGATTTACCCAATGATTTCAATGTGATTATCGAAATTCCAATGCAGGGCGACCCTGTTAAATACGAAGTCGATAAAGATAGCGGCGCGATTTTTGTCGACCGCTTTATGGGTACTGCCATGCAATATCCTACCAATTACGGCTATATTCCGCACACTTTGGCCGATGATGGCGACCCAGTGGATGTATTGGTGATGACGCCAGTGCCATTGATTCCTGGCGTGGTAGTGCGTTGCCGCCCACTAGGTGTGTTGTTGATGGAAGATGAAGCTGGCCTTGATGCAAAAGTATTTGCAGTGCCAGTGCCAAAAGTGTGTGGTTTATATGGCCATTTAAAAAGTCATACCGATGTTTCAACTTGGCGTTTAGAAATGATTTCTCACTTCTTTGAGCACTATAAAGATTTAGACAAAGGCAAATGGGTGAAAATCAATGGCTGGGGCGATATTGAAGCAGCTAAGAAAGAAATTTTAGATGGCGTTGAAAATTACAACAATGCAGAAGTGAAACCCGCTTTTTAGGGATTAAATTCGGTCAAAAAAAGTGGTTAAGTATCATTAACTTAACACCTAAAATAGAATAAAAAAGGCAGCTTATGCTGCCTTTTTTGCATTCAATCACCTGCACCTTAATATGCATGGCTTTATACAAAGGCGCACACTAAACGTGCAAGTAATATTTAATTGTATATAAAACTTAATATAACTAATTGATTGTATTGAAAATATTATATGTTTTAACGCATGGTGTAGTTGTTGCTTATATTGTTTAAATCACTTTTAAACGGCAATGCTATGGGCGAAATATCACTTCAAGCGATCAATCAAAATGAGCAAAATTTAAGCTTAAAAAATAATATTCGTTATTTAGGCCGTGTTTTGGGTGAAACCATTTTGGCCAAAGACGGCAAAGCGACGTTTGATTTAATCGAAAATATCCGTCAGGCCGCCGTTAAGTTTCACCGCGAAAACGACCAAAAAGCCACTTTAACTTTAGAAAAACTGCTTAAAAACTTATCACCGCAGCAAACCATTTCGGTGGTGCGCGCTTTTAGTTACTTTAAGCATTTGGTCAATATCGCCGAAGATTTATTTGCGCGCCAGCAAACGCGCTTGAATGAAGATAAGCTATTGCCTGGTATGTTGGCTTATTCTGTAGATGAAATCGCGCGTCAAGCTTTGCCTTTTGCAGCGGTAGAAGCGTTTTTTAAAGACGCGCTGGTTTCCCCTGTATTAACCGCGCATCCCACTGAAGTGCAGCGCA
>JAKFVB010000004.1:18631-47496 GCA_021732405.1 Methylotenera sp. | reverse complement strand
GATTGCACTTGTGTCATAAAATCCATTGTTACTACAACGATAATCAGTAAAGAAGTACCACCAAAATAGAACGGAGTATTAAACTTTAAGATTAAAAATTCTGGCAGTAAACACACTAAAGTAATATAAAAAGCTCCAATTAGTGTTAAACGACCCATTATCTTGTCGATGTATTTTGCTGTTTGCTCACCAGGACGAATGCCAGGAACAAATGCACCGCTTTTCTTTAAGTTATCTGCTGTTTCTTTTGGATTAAATACTAAGGCGGTATAGAAAAAACAGAAAAACATAATGGCTGCTGCAAAAAACAAAATGTAAATCGGCTGACCTGGCGACAACACATTACTGATGTCTTTTAACCAGTACAAGCTCTCACTGCTACCAAACCAGCCAGCTAATGTAGCTGGGAACAAAATAATACTTGATGCAAAAATTGGAGGAATAACGCCTGCCATATTTAGCTTCAAAGGCAAATGTGTAGTCTGACCGCCGTAAACCTTGTTACCAACCTGACGCTTTGCATAGTTAACGGTAATTTTACGTTGACCGCGCTCTACAAACACCACCAAAGCAGTTACTAACAAAATAGCGACAAATAAGAACATCACTAAAGGTATTGAAAAAGCACCCGTTCTAGCTAGCTCTAAGGTTCCGCCAACAGCACTTGGCAAGCCAGCAACAATACCTGCAAAAATGATAATAGAAATGCCGTTACCAATACCGCGCTCTGTAATTTGCTCACCTAACCACATTAAAAACATGGTTCCGCTTACTAATGTTACAACCGCAATCAATCTAAACGCCATGCCTGGATCCAACACCAAACCTGCTTGACCCTCTAAAGCAATGGCGATACCAAGTGCCTGAAAGGTAGCTAAAACAACAGTGCCGTAACGCGTATATTTAGTAATAGTACGCCTACCCGCTTCACCCTCTTTTTTTAGTTGCTCCATTTTTGGAGAAACAACAGAAAGTAATTGCATGATAATAGAGGCCGAAATGTACGGCATAATACCCAACGCAAACACGGTAAAGCGTGAAAGCGCACCACCTGAGAACATGTTAAACATGCCCAAAATGCCGCCACTTTGCGAGTCAAACAATTGCTTTAAAACAGTAGGGTCGATACCAGGAACTGGAATATGCGCACCTAAACGGTATACAACCAACGCACCTAGCACAAACCATAAGCGGCTTTTCAGCTCGCTCATTTTACCTACCGCACTTAAAAGACTATCTTGAGCCAATACTGTTCTCTAATCTAATTAGTTATTCAGCGTCAACAACTTTACCGCCAGCTGCCTCAACTGCAGCGCGAGCGCCTTTAGTCAACAACAAACCAGTTAGGTTAAGTTTTTTAGTGATTTCACCAGACAAAAATACTTTTGCAGCAAGCACATTGCCAGAAACAACGTTAGCTTGTTTTAACACTAACAAATCAATGGTATCAACAGGTAAGTTATTCAACTCTGATGTACGCACATGCGCTGTATCAGCTTTAGTCATTGATTTAAAACCACGTTTTGGCAAACGACGTTGCAAAGGCATTTGACCGCCTTCGAAACCCACTTTATGAAAACCACCAGTACGTGATTTTTGACCTTTATGGCCACGACCAGCTGTTTTACCTAAACCAGAACCAATACCACGACCAACACGGCGAGCATTTTTCTTAGCGCCTTCTGCAGGCTTAATTGTATTTAATTGCATTATCCCTCTACCTTTAACAGATAACCAACTGTGTTGATCATGCCACGAATTGCTGGCGTATCTTGCAACTCAACTGTGTGGTGCATGCGACGTAAGCCTAAACCTTTAACAGTCGCTTTATGTGACTCAATACGACCGATTACGCTTTTTACCAACGTTACTTTGATTGGTGTTGCAACTGCTTTTACTTTAGCCATCATTAGCCTCTAATTTCTTCTACTGATTTACCACGTTTAGCAGCAATTTCAGATGGTGTATTCATTGATTCAAGACCATTCAATGTGGCACGTACCAAGTTGTAAGGATTGGTTGAACCGATACATTTTGCAACCACGTTTGTGATACCCATTACTTCAAAGATTGCGCGCATTGCGCCACCAGCAATAATGCCAGTACCTTCTGAAGCTGGTTGAATAAACACTTTAGCAGCGCCGTGCACACCAGTTACTGCATGATGCAATGTACCGTTGTTTAGGTTGACTTTAAGCATGCCGCGACGCGCTTCATCCATGGCTTTTTGTACAGCAACTGGCACTTCACGTGCTTTGCCTTTACCCATGCCAACAGCACCATCACCATCACCGACTACAGTCAATGCAGCGAAACTCATAATACGACCACCTTTAACCGTTTTACTTACACGGTTTACAGTAATCATTTTTTCACGCAAACCATCTGTTTGCTGTTGTTGTTCGATTTCTCTAGCCATTATCTGTCTCGCTTCTTAGAATGACAGGCCGTTTTCACGCGCAGCATCTGCTAACGCCTTGATACGACCATGGTATTTGTAGCCTGAACGATCAAAAGCCACAGTAGTAATACCCGCTTTTTTCGCTTTTTCAGCAATTAATTTACCAATAGCGGCAGCAGCTTCTACGTTGCCACCATTCTTAACTTTTTTACGTACATCAGCCTCAACAGTTGAAGCACTTGCTAATACTTTATCGCCAGTTTCAGCAATAATTTGCGCATAAATATGCGTATTAGTACGATGCACGCTTAAACGTGTCACTTTTAGCTCAGCGATTTTGGCACGGGTTTTACGTGCACGGCGTAAGCGATTATCTACGTTGTTCATAGTTTGACCTTATCTACTTATTTTTTCTTGGTTTCTTTAATTGCAACCACTTCATCTGCATAACGAACACCTTTGCCTTTATATGGCTCTGGTGAACGATAAGAACGAATTTGCGCAGCTACTTGACCAATCACTTGCTTATCATAACCAGTCAAAATAACTTCTGTCGGAGTCGGTGTTGTCACCGTTACGCCAACTGGCATTTTGTGATTAATCGGGTGTGAATATCCAAGCTCTAAATTCAACATTGCACCTTGTGCATTAGCTTTATAACCCACGCCTACTAAAGTAAGCTTGCGAGTAAAACCAACGGAAACGCCATGAACCATATTAGCAACGAGTGCACGTAAAGTACCTGACATTGCGCTTGAGTGTTTTGTGTCATTGGTAGCAGCAAAAGTAATTGTTTCACCTTCACGCTTAAGCGCTACTGCGCTTGTTAGCGGATGAGACAATTTACCTAATGGGCCGCTTACTGCAATGCTATTAGCACTCAATACAACTTCAACTTTTTCTGGAATAGCGACTGGATTTTTAGCAACACGTGACATTTGCTTCTCCTTAAGCCACTACGCACAACACTTCGCCACCGATACCGGCTGCTTGTGCTTTACGATCTGTCATTACACCCTTGGATGTAGACATAATTGTCACACCAAGACCATTCATTACTTTAGGAATATTGTCTGAACCTTTGTAAATGCGAAGACCAGGCTTACTTACACGGTCAATTTTCTCAATTACTGGGCGGCCAGCATAATATTTCAAGCTGATATTCAACAATGGCTTACCATCGTTAGCAGCTACAGCGAAATCATCGATATAACCTTCATCTTTTAAAACCGCAGCAATAGCAGCTTTAAGCTTAGAAGCAGGCATAGAAACTGATAACTTGCTAACACTTTGTGCGTTACGAATACGCGTTAGCATATCGGCAATCGGATCACTCATACTCATAATTTATTCCTCCGTTACCAGCTAGCTTTGGTGACGCCTGGCACTTGGCCACTCATCATCAAATCGCGCAATTTGCTGCGACCGATACCAAATTTACTGAAAACACCACGTGGGCGGCCTGTTAATGCACAGCGATTACGTAAACGCACCGGGCTTGAATTGCGTGGTAAAGCTTGCAATTTCAAACGTGCTTCACGACGATCTTCTAATGTTGCACTTTGATCATTAATCGTTGCGTTTAATGCGTCACGCTTGCCTGCGAATTTAGCAACTGTTGCGCGACGTTTAGATTCGCGTTCTGTCATACATGTTTTTGCCATGTCTTAACCTCTAAAAGGAAAACTAAACGCAGCAAGCAAAGCTTTTGCTTCTTCGTCTGTTTTTGCCGTTGTAGTAATCGTAATATTCATGCCGCGAATCGCGTCAATTTTGTCATATTCAATCTCTGGGAATATGATTTGCTCTTTAACACCCATGTTGTAATTACCACGGCCGTCAAATGATTTCGCTGGAATACCGCGAAAGTCACGAATACGTGGAATAGCAACAGTGATAAGGCGATCCAAGAATTCGTACATGCGTTCGCGACGTAAGGTCACTTTGCAGCCAACAGGATAATCATCACGAATTTTAAATGCCGCAACAGATTTTTTTGCTTTGGTCACAACTACTTTTTGACCAGCAATTTTTTCCATATCGCCAACTGCATTTTCCATCACTTTTTTATCAGCAACTGCTTCGCCCACACCCATGTTTAAGGTGATTTTCTCAATACGAGGCACTTGCATGACTGAAGTGTAACCAAATTGCTCAGTCATTTTTTGAACAACAGAGTCTTTATAAAATTGTTTTAAGCGCGCCATGATTTATCCTATGCGTCCACTGCTTCGCCGTTAGATTTGAATACGCGCACTTTTTTGCCGTCTTTCAAAATCTTGTAACCAACACGGTCAGCTTTTTGAGTTGCATTGTTAAACAAAGCAACGTTAGAAATATCAATCGGCATTTCTTTAGCAATAATACCGCCAGTAACACCTTTTGCCGGGTTTGGTTTAGCGTGCTTTTTAGCAACATTTAAACCTTCAACGACTACATGGCCAGATTCAAGCACGTTTAATACTACGCCGCGCTTGCCTTTATCTTTACCTGTATTTAGAACGACTTGGTCGCCTTTATGAATTTTGCTCATATATTGTCCCTATCCCTTACAACACTTCAGGTGCAAGAGAAACAATTTTCATGAATTTCTCAGTACGCAACTCACGCGTTACTGGGCCGAAAATACGCGTACCAATTGGCTCTAATTTATTATTTAGAAGTACGGCGGCATTGGCATCGAACTTAACTAAAGAACCGTCTGGACGACGAACACCTTTAGCAGTACGCACTACAACAGCGCTGTACACTTCGCCTTTTTTTACGCGACCACGTGGAGCAGCATCTTTGATGCTGACTTTGATAATGTCACCTATACCAGCGTAACGACGCTTTGAACCGCCCAACACTTTAATACACTGCACAGAGCGTGCACCAGTGTTATCGGCAACTTCTAGCCTTGATTGCATTTGAATCATGAGAATAATCTCCAACTTAATCCGTTAAACCAACACCAGCCGCATGAACTTAATCAAAACGGCCAGTAGACCACGGTCAGTATTGGGGTACTTGCTTTTATGAACCTTAGAAACTACTAACCAAGATTCACGAGTACCGAAAAGTCCAACATTATAACTTATAAATTAATTGTGTAGCAAGGCAAAGTTGCCTATCTACACAATAATTAAACCTACAATTATTACTAAGCTTTTGTAGCAACCTTGCTTACAACCCATGTCTTTGTTTTTGACAAAGGACGTGATTCTGTAATAGTCACTAAATCGCCTTCTTTACATGCGTTTGTTTCGTCATGCGCATGAAATTTATTTGATTTCACAACCACTTTACCGATTAATGGATGTTTTACTTTACGCTCAACTAAAACCGTAACAGTTTTATCCATTTTGTCGCTCACTACACGGCCAGTAAGGCTACGTACTACTTTTGTCGTTTCAGTCATGGTTATGCCTGTTTCGCTTTCTCAGCTAAAACAAGCTTAACACGCGCTACATCTTTGCGTACTTTACCTAGCTGATCTACTTTGGTTAATTGTTGTGTTGCAACTTGCATGCGTAATGAAAATTGCGCGCGGCGCAATTCAATCAACTCCGCGTTCAATTCATCAACACTTTTTGCTCTTAAATCTAAAGCTTTCATTTTAGCTCGCCTTTTCTTAACTACCGATTTGACGTGTCATGAAAGTGGTCTCAATTGGCAACTTAGCAGCAGCCAAACGGAACGCTTCACGTGCAAGCTCTTCGCTTACGCCGTCCATCTCGTATAACATTTTACCTGGCTGGATTTGCGCTACGTAGTACTCGGTACTACCTTTACCGTTACCCATACGCACTTCAGCAGGTTTTTTAGAAATTGGTTGATCTGGGAAAATACGGATCCATACACGACCACCACGTTTGATGTGACGAGTCATGACACGACGCGCAGCTTCGATTTGACGAGCCGTTAAACGACCGCGACCAATGGCTTTCAAGCCAAAATCACCAAAACTTACTTTATTACCCGTCGTTGCAATGCCTTTGTTACGGCCTTTTTGCATCTTACGGTATTTTTGTCTAGACGGTTGCAGCATCTTTAGCCCTCGGCTTTCTTACTTTTTTCTCTGGTTCAGCAGCTGGCACGGCAGCTGGTGCAGTTGCGCCAATTGGTGTCGGTACGTTATCAGCAAAAATCTCACCTTTAAATACCCACACTTTAATACCGATAATACCGTATGTGGTTGAAGCTTCAGCAACACCATAATCGATATCAGCACGCAATGTATGTAGTGGCACACGGCCTTCGCGATACCATTCAGTACGCGCAATTTCGATACCATTCAAACGACCAGAACTCATGATTTTGATACCCTGAGCACCTAAACGCATTGCATTTTGCATAGCGCGCTTCATGGCACGACGGAACATCACACGTTTTTCAAGTTGTTGAGCGATTGATTGTGCAATCAATGTGGCATCAATTTCAGGCTTGCGCACTTCTTCAATGTTTAAATGAACAGGAACGCCCATCAAACCTTGTAAAGTAGCGCGTAAAGATTCAATATCTTCACCTTTTTTACCAATTACAACACCTGGACGGGCACTGTGAATGGTAATTTTTGCATTTTTTGCAGGGCGCTCAATAATAATCTTACTTACTGCAGCACTGGCTAATTTTTTATTTAAAAACTCACGTACTTTAATGTCGCTTTGCAACATGGCAGGGAAGTTTTTGCTATTGGCATACCAACGTGAAGCCCAATTTTTCTGGACACTCAGACGGAAACCAATTGGATGAATTTTTTGACCCATGATTATCCTTTAGTTACCGACAGTCACATGAATGTGACAGGTTGGTTTAGTAATACGACCCGCGCGACCTTTTGCACGTGGACGAATACGTTTTAGCACAATGCCTTTATCAACGTAAATTGAAGTCACCTTCAACTCGTCAATATCAGCGCCATTATTATGTTCAGCATTAGCAATCGCAGATTCCACCACTTTTTTAATTACCTCTGCACCTTTTTTAGGTGTGAACTGTAAAATATTCAATGCGTGATCTACTTTTTTGCCACGAACAAGGTCAGCCACCAAACGCGCTTTTTGCGGAGAAAGGTGAACGCCTTTTAAAATTGCAGTTACTTGCATCATAGGCCTCTATTTCTTCGCTTTTCTATCAGCCGCGTGGCCCTTGAATGTGCGGGTTAACGCAAATTCGCCGAGCTTATGACCAACCATGTTTTCAGAAATCAACACTGGGATGTGTTGCTTACCATTGTGAATCGCAATGGTTAAACCGATAAAATCTGGCAAGATAGTAGAACGACGTGACCAAGTTTTAATTGGTTTACGATCGCGTGAAGCTGCTGCGACTTCTACTTTTTTTGCCAAATGACCATCAATAAATGGACCTTTTTTAATTGAACGTGCCATATGATTACCTTACGCCTCTCGGACGACGACTGATACGCATGTTATCAGTACGTTTATTACTACGTGTACGATAACCCTTCGTTTTAACACCCCATGGGCTCACTGGATTCATACCAGCTGCAGTTTTACCTTCACCACCACCGTGCGGGTGATCAACCGGGTTCATCACCACACCGCGAACGGTTGGACGAACACCACGCCAGCGCATTGCACCAGCTTTACCGATTGAACGTAATGAATGCTCTTCGTTACCCACTTCACCTAAAGTTGCTTTGCAATCTACATGAACGCGGCGAACTTCACCTGAGCGTAAACGTAATGAAGCGTAAGCACCTTCACGTGCTAGCAACTGTACTGAAGTACCGGCTGAACGCGCAATTTGTGCGCCTTTACCTGGTTGCAATTCGATACAATGAATTGTGCTACCCACTGGGATATTACGTAACGGCAATGCATTACCCACTTTGATTGGCGCTTCTGCACCGCTAATCAATTGCGCACCAGCAGCAATCCCGCGTGGAGCAATGATATAGCGACGCTCACCATCAGCATAGCAAAGCAAGGCAATATGTGCTGTACGATTTGGATCGTACTCAATATGCTCCACTTTCGCAGGAATACCGTCTTTGTTACGACGGAAATCAATCATACGATAATGCTGCTTATGGCCACCACCTTGGTGACGGGTTGTAATATGACCATTGTTATTACGGCCAGCGTGTTTACTTTGACTTTCCAACAGCGGTGCGTGTGGTTTGCCTTTGTAAAGATCTGGTGTTACGACCTTTACGACGCCACGACGACCGGGGGAAGTTGGTTTGACTTTTACTAATGCCATCTCTTCTCTCCTTATTCGCCCGCTGCGAAGTTAATTTCTTGGCCTGGTTTCAAGCTAACATACGCTTTTTTCCAGTCGTTACGCTTGCCCATACGTTTGCCAGCGCGCTTAATTTTGCCACCCACATTAATCGTAGCAACTTTTTCAACTTCAACTTTAAAAACCAACTCAACTGCTGCTTTGATTTCTAATTTAGTTGCGTCAGTGCGTACTTTAAAAGCAATTTGCTGATGTTTATCGGCAATGTATGTTGCTTTTTCTGTGATTTGTGGCGCTAAAATCACTTGCAATAAGCGATCTTGAGATTTTGTTATTGCGGTCATCATGCTAGCAACTCCTCAAGTTTTTTAACTGCACCTGCGGTTGCCAATACTCTAGGAAAACGCACCAAGCTAACTGGGTCAGCAAATTGCGCTTCAATCACCATAACATTGGTTAAGTTACGTGATGACAAATACAAGTTCTCATCAAAACCATCTGTTAGCAATAAAACGCCATCGGCATAGCCTAAGCCTTTAATTTTCTCAACAAATTGTTTTGTTTTAGGTGTGTCGATTTTGAACTCTTCAACAACAGTAATGCGCTCTTGACGCACTAGTTCAGATAAAATCGTTTGCATACCAGCACGGTACGCTTTACGGTTTACTTTGTGGCTGAAATTTTCGTTTGGTGAATTAGGGAATGCACGTCCACCTCCACGCCAGATAGGGCTTGAGCTCATACCTGCACGTGCGTTACCAGTACCTTTTTGAGCGTACGGTTTGTGTGTCGTATGCGCAACGTTATCACGACCTTTTTGTGCGCGTGTTGCTGTACGGGCATTTGCCATGTAAGCAACAACTACTTGATGCACTAAAGCTTCGTTAAATTCGCGACCAAAAGTCACTTCAGAAACGTCAACGCCTTTTTTAGCGGCTTTACCGTTTTTATCGATTAATTTGAGTTCCATTATTTAGCTCCCTTAGATTTATGGAGCTTCACTTTAATGGCTGGGCGCACAACAACGTCGCCGCCTTTAGAACCAGGAATCGCACCTTTAATCAATAACAAGTTACGCTCAGCATCAACACGCACTATTTCTAGGTTTTGTGTCGTTACTGTTACGTCACCTAAATGACCAGGCATACGCTTACCAGGGAATACTCGACCCGGATCTTGCGCCATACCGATTGAACCAGGAACATTGTGTGACTTAGAGTTACCGTGCGATGCGCGGTTAGACTTGAAGTGATGACGTTTAATTGCGCCAGCAAAGCCTTTACCAATCGAGGTACCTGTTACGTCAACCATTTGACCTGCAGAGAAAATTTCCACTGTAATGCTGCCACCAACTTGGTAGCCGCTTAAAACGTCAGCAGAAACATTGAATTCTTTGATGCCTGAACCCGCAGCAACGCCTGCCTTGGCATAATGCCCAGTCAATGCTTTGTTGATGCGGCTAGCACGACGCTCGCCATGAGCAACTTGAAGGCCAGTATAGCCATCGCTCGCGATTGTCTTGATCTGTGTCACACGGTTAGGAACAACTTCCAACACGGTTACTGGGATGCTTGCGCCATCATCAGTAAACACGCGGGTCATGCCCACCTTGCGACCAATAAGCCCTAAGCTCATGATCGTATCCTTATTTTTAGTTAAAGAAGCCGATTACAATTGACCGACTTCTGTGAAAGAGCGCGGATTATACCGAACCCATGATTTTATTACAATATCTTTTTAATACTTAACACTATTTTTAAGCCGAATATTTACAGCTTAATTTGCTTATAACTTAATCTCAACGTCCACACCAGCTGGCAAATCCAACTTCATCAATGCATCTACTGTTTTGTCTGTTGGATCAACAATATCCATCAAACGTTGATGCGTACGAATCTCGAACTGGTCACGCGATGTTTTGTTGACGTGTGGTGAACGCAAAATATCAAAACGTTCAATACGTGTTGGCAACGGCACTGGGCCTTTTACCACTGCACCAGTACGTTTAGCTGTTTCGACGATTTCTTGAGCAGATTGATCAATCAAACGATAATCAAATGCTTTCAAGCGAATACGAATTTTTTGAGCTGCCATTTTACTTTTCCTTTAAAGAGCGAAACGGCAGACCAAATTAATAGCCCGCCGTTTAATTTTAATTACTTACTATTCAATAATCTTAGCCACAACCCCAGCACCAACCGTACGACCACCTTCACGAATCGCGAAGCGTAAGCCATCTTCCATCGCTATCGGTGCGATTAACGCAACAGTGATAGATACGTTGTCACCTGGCATGACCATTTCAGTACCTGCTGGCAACTCAACTGCACCAGTCACGTCAGTCGTGCGGAAGTAGAATTGTGGACGGTAGCCGTTGAAGAATGGTGTGTGACGACCGCCTTCATCTTTACCCAACACGTAGATTTCTGCTGTGAATTTTGTATGTGGTTTGATTGAACCTGATTTAGACAATACTTGACCACGTTCGATATCTTCACGCTTGGTACCACGTAGCAATACGCCTACGTTGTCGCCTGCTTGACCTTGGTCTAGCAATTTACGGAACATTTCAACGCCTGTACAGGTTGTTTTAACGGTTGGCTTGATACCAACGATTTCGATCTCGTCACCGACTTTTACAATACCACGCTCAATACGGCCTGTTACTACTGTACCGCGACCTGAGATTGAGAATACGTCTTCTACTGGCATTAAGAATGTGCCGTCGATTGCGCGTTCTGGCATTGGGATGTAGCTGTCTAATGCTTCTGCTAATTTGAAGATTGCTGGTTCGCCGATTGGTGATTGGTCACCTTCTAGGGCTAATTTAGCTGAACCGTGGATGATTGGTGTGTCATCACCTGGGAAGTCGTATTTGCTAAGCAATTCACGCACTTCCATTTCAACGAGTTCTAATAACTCAGCGTCATCTACCATGTCCGCTTTGTTTAAGAATACAACGATGTATGGTACGCCAACTTGACGAGCAAGAAGGATGTGCTCACGTGTTTGTGGCATAGGACCATCAGCTGCTGAACATACTAGAATTGCGCCGTCCATTTGGGCTGCACCGGTAATCATGTTTTTAACATAGTCAGCATGGCCTGGGCAGTCTACGTGTGCGTAGTGACGGTTGGCTGTTTCGTATTCAACGTGGGCAGTATTAATCGTAATACCACGTGCTTTTTCTTCTGGTGCTGCGTCAATTTGGTCGTAAGCTTTGGCTTCACCACCGAATTTTTTAGACAGAATCGTCGTGATCGCTGCTGTTAGTGTGGTCTTACCATGATCCACGTGGCCAATCGTGCCTACGTTGACGTGTGGCTTGGTCCGTTCAAATTTGCCTTTTGCCATGACTTAAGTTTCCTTTATATTTAATCTATTAAAAATTAATTATTTCTTGTTCATAATGGCTTCCGCCACGTTTCTTGGTGCTTCTGTGTAGTGCTTAAATTCCATGCTGTAACTGGCACGACCTTGCGACAATGAACGCACTGTTGTTGAGTAGCCAAACATCTCTGCTAATGGCACTTCGGCGCGAATCACTTTACCTGTTGCATTGTCTTCCATGCCTTGAATCATGCCGCGACGTGATGACAAGTCACCCATAATATCGCCCATGTAATCTTCTGGCGTTTCAATTTCAACTGCCATCATCGGCTCAAGTAAAATTGGGTCCGCTTTACGCATACCATCTTTAAAGCCCATTGAAGCGGCCATTTTGAAGGCGTTTTCGTTCGAGTCAACGTCATGGTAAGAACCGTCAAACAAAGTCACTTTTACGTCTACAACTGGGAAACCAGCCAATACGCCTGAAGGGATTGTTTCGCGCAAGCCTTTTTCAACGGCTGGAATAAATTCGCGCGGCACTGTACCACCTTTAATCGCATCCACGAATTCGAAGCCTTTACCTGGTTCGTTTGGCTCCATAATTAGCCATACGTGACCGTACTGACCTTTACCACCAGATTGCTTAACGAATTTACCTTCAACTTCAACTTTTTTCTTAATCGCTTCACGATAAGCTACTTGTGGCGCACCAACGTTTGCCTCAACGCTAAACTCGCGCTTCATACGATCAACTAAAATCTCAAGATGCAACTCACCCATACCAGAAATAATAGTCTGGTTGGTTTCTTCATCCGTTTTAACACGGAATGAAGGATCTTCTTGTGCCAAGCGATTCAAAGCAACGCCCATTTTTTCTTGGTCGGCTTTTGTTTTTGGTTCAACTGCAACGTGAATCACTGGCTCAGGGAATATCATACGCTCTAAAATGATTTCATCATTTAAGCTACATAATGTATCGCCTGTAGTCGCTTCTTTTAAACCAATCGCAGCGGCAATATCGCCCGCACGAACCTCTTCAAGCGGCTCACGTGTATTTGCATGCATTTGCACAATACGGCCGATACGTTCTTTTTTACCCTTGATTGGGTTGTAAACTGTATCGCCTGCTTTAATCACGCCAGAATATACGCGGAAGAAAATCAGCTGCCCCACAAACGGGTCAGTCATAATTTTAAATGCTAATGCTGAGAATTTTTCGTCATCAGAGGCTTTTAGGAAGATCTCATTGCCATCTTCATCTTCTGCACGCGTTGGCGGAATATCCGTTGGTGCTGGCATTAATTCAATGACCTTATCCAACATGGCTTGTACGCCTTTGTTTTTGAAAGCTGAGCCACAAACCATAGGCACGATCTCAAAAGCAATCGTACGAATACGCAAGCCTTTCATGATATCAGCTTCTGATAAATCACCTTCTTCAAGGTATTTATTCATTAGCTCTTCACTGGCTTCAGCAGCTGCTTCAACCATATTCTCACGCCATTTATCGCAATCCGCTTTTAAATCAGCAGGAATATCGCGGTAATCAAACTTCATACCTTGAGATGCATCATCCCAGTAGATAGCTTTCATTTTGATTAAATCCACAACGCCTTCGAATTTATCTTCAGCGCCGATTGGCACTTGCAAAGGAATTGGATTGGCTTTTAGACGTGCACGCATTTGATCGTACACTTTGAAGAAGTTTGCGCCAGCACGGTCCATTTTGTTGACGAACGCTAAACGTGGCACTTTGTATTTGTTGGCTTGACGCCAAACAGTTTCAGATTGTGGTTGCACACCGCCCACAGCACAGTACACCATACATGCGCCATCTAGCACGCGCATTGAACGCTCAACTTCAATGGTGAAGTCTACGTGGCCCGGGGTATCAATAATATTAATACGATGTTGATCGAATTGACCAGCCATACCTTTCCAGAAACAGGTAGTAGCCGCAGAGGTAATGGTAATACCGCGCTCTTGCTCTTGTTCCATCCAGTCCATAGTAGCAGCGCCATTATGCACTTCACCAATTTTATGGTTTACGCCTGTGTAAAACAAAATACGTTCAGTCGTTGTGGTTTTACCAGCGTCAATATGCGCTGAAATACCAATATTACGATAGCGTTCAATAGGGGTTATACGTGCCACAATGCTTCACCTTTGCTTATCAATTCAATCTTAAATTCTTAAAGAGCGGTCTAATTCTCACTACTTGTAATATTACTTAATGTTTATTTAAGTAATATTACAAACTACTAATTTATAAAAACATTAGAACCTAAAGTGTGAGAACGCTTTATTCGCTTCTGCCATACGGTGAACTTCTTCACGTTTTTTCATTGCTGAACCACGGCCTTCAGAAGCTTCAACCAACTCAGCCGCCAAACGCAAGCCCATTGATTTTTCACCACGCTTACGCGCTGCATCACGCATCCAACGCATCGCTAATGCACTACGGCGGCTTGGACGCACCTCAACAGGCACCTGATAGTTAGCACCACCAACACGACGGCTTTTAACCTCAACCAATGGACGTAGGTTGTTTAAAGCTAGCGTAAATACTTCTAACGCATCCTTGCTTGTTTTAGTCACAATTTGATCAAACGCACCGTACAAAATACGTTCAGCAACAGATTTTTTACCACCTGTCATTAATACGTTTACAAATTTAGACACTTCTGTGCTTCCAAATTTTGGATCTGGCAAAATGTGGCGCTTGGGGACTTCTCTACGTCTTGGCATGCTTTACTCTACTTTCTTTTCATCTCTGTTTTCATTTATGTTTTGCTAGCGCTTGTCTAATTAAAGACAGATTAGCAAGGCTTTTGGTTAGCCGCTTTCAACCATTATTGGATATCAATCCAATAGAACTATTTTTACTTCAATCTACTATTTTGCTTTAGCTTCTTTAGGACGTTTAGCACCGTATTTAGAACGTGATTGTTTACGATCTTTAACGCCTGCAGTATCCAAGCTACCGCGCACCATATGGTAACGCACACCCGGTAAGTCTTTTACACGGCCACCACGTAGTAAAACCACGCTATGCTCTTGCAAGTTGTGACCTTCACCGCCGATGTAGCTAATCACTTCATAGCCATTAGTTAAGCGCACTTTTGCTACTTTACGTAATGCAGAGTTTGGCTTTTTAGGTGTTGTTGTGTAAACACGAGTACAAACACCACGTTTTTGTGGGCAAGCTTCAAGTGCTGGCACTTTGCTCTTTGTAACCACTTTAGCGCGTGGTTTACGAATTAACTGGTTGATGGTTGGCATTGCCTATAACCTTTATAAATATTCAAACTACATTTTAAAATAATCTTGCGTGTGTATTTTCGTAAAACGACTGCAAACGCAAAAATAATAGCTGATTAACCAAATAAATGGTTAACGTAGAAAACCGAGCATTGTATTTAGCGAGAAGGACTGTGTCAAGATAAACTTATCTTGACACAGTCAAACTAAACCTAAATCAATTTCCTCAAACTACTCCGCTGGTGTTTCTACTACTGCCGTTTCTGTCACTGCTACTTCTGCAGTTTCAGCCGGATTAGTAAATAATGCCTCAGCAGCCGCTGCCTGAGCAGACGGAGTTGAAGGCGTTAATGCTGCAACAGCGGCACGTTTACGTGCTTCGTGATACGCCAAGCCAGTACCTGCTGGAATTAAACGACCCACGATTACGTTTTCTTTTAGGCCACGCAATTCATCACGTTTACCTAAAATAGCCGCTTCGGTTAACACACGAGTTGTCTCTTGGAATGAAGCCGCAGAGATAAAGCTGTCAGTTGAAAGTGATGCTTTAGTAATACCTAACAACACATAATCAAATGTTGCTGGGCGCTTATCTTGAGCAATCACTCTTTCGTTTTCTGCCAACAAATCAGCACGTTCTACTTGTTCACCCAAAATAAAGCTGGTGTCGCCTGCATCTGAAACACGTACACGACGTAACATTTGACGCACAATCACTTCAATATGTTTATCGTTAATTTTAACGCCTTGCAAACGATACACGTCTTGCACTTCGTCAATCACATAACGCGCTAAAGCTTCACGGCCTTGTAAACGTAAAATATCTTGCGGATCAGCTGGACCGTCCACAATACTTTCACCTTTAGTTACCACTTGACCATCATGCGCGGTCACGTGTTTATCTTTAAGGATCAAGAATTCATGTGCCAAACCATCTAAATCAGTAATCACTAAACGTTGTTTACCTTTAGTATCTTTACCGAATGAAACAGTACCAGTCACCTCTGCCAACATACCAGCATCTTTTGGTGAGCGCGCTTCAAACAACTCTGCTACACGTGGTAAACCACCAGTAATATCACGTGTTTTCGATGACTCTTGAGGAATACGCGCAATTACTTCACCTACGCCGACTTCTTGTCCATCTTTAACCGTAATAATGCAACTCAACTGGAAAGTAACGTTTACAGGCAAATCACTACCTGCAATTTTCACTTCAACTCCGTTAGCATCTAACAATTTAACTTGCGGACGCAAACCTTTGGTTTGGCCAGCACGCTGTTTAGGATCGATTACCACCAATGATGACAAGCCTGTCACGTCATCAATTTGTTTGGCAACGGTGATACCTTCTTCAACGTTTTCAAATTTAATGAAACCAGCATATTCCGTAATAATTGGACGGGTATGCGGATCCCACGTTGCTAGCACTTGACCAGCTTTAACCGTTTTACCATCTGTTACTGTTAATGTCGCACCGTATGGCACTTTATGACGCTCACGCTCACGGCCATTTTCATCCGCAATAATCACTTCACCATTACGTGAAATAACGATTTGCTCGCTACGGTTATTGGTTACATAACGCATGGTTGATGTAAAGCTTAATACGCCGTTTGATTTACTCTCAACAGACGATACAGACGCTGCACGCGATACCGCACCACCGATGTGGAAGGTACGCATAGTTAACTGTGTACCAGGCTCACCAATCGATTGCGCAGCGATTACACCCACTGCCTCACCCATACTGATTAGCTTACCGCGACCTAAGTCACGACCATAACATTTTGCACAAATACCATAGCGTGTATCGCAAGTTAAAGCGGTACGCACTTTCACTTCATCAATACCTAATGCGTCGATTTTCTCAACTTCATCTTCACCTAATACAGTACCAGCGGTGTAAATCACTGCTTGCGTTTCTGGATGCAGAATATCGAATACCGTAGTACGGCCTAAAATACGGTCATGCAATGGCTCAACGACTTCACCGCCTTTAACTAAGGCTTTTGTTACCAAGCCTTCAGTTGTGCCGCAATCATGCTCAGTTACTACTAAGTCTTGCGTAACATCAACCAAGCGACGTGTTAAGTATCCAGAGTTAGCTGTTTTCAATGCGGTATCGGCCAAGCCTTTACGTGCACCATGGGTTGAAATAAAGTATTGCAACACATTTAAGCCGTCACGGAAGTTAGCGGTAATTGGCGTTTCAATAATCGAACCATCTGGTTTCGCCATCAAGCCGCGCATACCAGCCAATTGACGTACTTGCGCCGCAGAACCACGTGCACCTGAGTCGGCCATCATGTAAATAGCATTGAATGACTCTTGTTTAAGCGCTTTACCGTCTTTGTCCTTAGCTTGCTTACCGTTTGCGTCTAATACTGGCTCTTCACGCAATTGTTTCATCATGGCATCCGCCACTTTGTCACCAGCGCGACCCCAGATATCCACTACTTTGTTATAACGCTCACCTTGCGTTACCAAACCTGAAACGTATTGGTCTTCAATTTCTTTCACTTCAGATTCAGCTGCCGCAATCAATGTTTCTTTTTCTGGCGGAACCAACATATCGTTAATTGAAATTGAAATACCCGCTTTAGTTGCGTAGGTATAACCTGTGTACATCAATTTATCAGCAAAAATAACCGTATCGCGGATACCTACTTTACGGAATGATGCATTGATTAGTTTTGAAATTTCTTTCTTTTTCAATGCTTTATCAATGTAGCTAAATGGTAAGCCAGCTGGCAAGATTTCTGACAGCAATGCACGACCCACAGTCGTTTCGTAACGCGTTGTTTTTTCGGTTTTAACACCGTCTAAATCCACATCAAACTCTTTAATACGCACGGTAATTTTAGCGTGCAAATCAACCAAGTTTTGATCAAATACGCGTTGCACTTCTTTAACATCCGCAAAACGCATACCTTCACCGCGCGCAGCCACTTTGTCGCGCGTCATGTAGTAAAGACCCAACACGATATCTTGTGAAGGCACAATAATCGGCTCACCGTTCGCTGGTGACAATACGTTGTTTGAAGCTAGCATTAAAGTACGTGCTTCCATTTGCGCTTCTAAGCTCAATGGAACGTGCACCGCCATTTGGTCACCGTCAAAGTCGGCGTTGAATGCCGCACAAACTAATGGGTGCAATTGAATGGCTTTACCTTCAATTAAGATTGGTTCAAACGCTTGAATACCTAAACGGTGCAATGTAGGTGCACGGTTCAGCAGTACTGGATGCTCGCGGATTACGTCTTCCAAGATATCCCAAACTTCTGGCCCTTCTTCTTCAACCTTTTTCTTCGCTGCTTTAATCGTTGTCGCTAAACCTAACACTTCTAATTTATGGAAAATGAAGGGCTTGAATAACTCCAAAGCCATTTTTTTCGGTAAACCGCACTGATGTAATTTCAATGTCGGACCAACAACAATCACTGAACGACCAGAGTAATCGACACGCTTACCAAGCAAGTTTTGACGGAAACGACCGCCTTTACCTTTAATCATGTCAGCAAGAGATTTCAATGGACGCTTGTTAGCACCAGTCATCACTTTACCGCGACGACCATTGTCTAACAGTGAATCCACCGCTTCTTGCAACATACGTTTTTCGTTACGCACGATAATTTCTGGTGCTTTTAACTCTAACAAACGTTTTAAACGGTTGTTACGGTTAATCACGCGACGATACAAATCGTTCAAGTCAGAAGTCGCAAAACGTCCGCCATCCAATGGTACCAATGGACGTAGCTCTGGTGGCAACACTGGCAAGATTTCAAGAATCATCCACTCTGGTTTAATACCAGATTTTTGGAATGCTTCTAACACTTTTAAGCGTTTAGCGATTTTCTTGATTTTTGCTTCTGATCCTGTCGCGCCTAAATCGACACGTAAGGTTTCAATTTCGTTATGAATATTCATTGTGCGTAATAATTCACGCACCGCTTCAGCACCCATCACCGCATTGAACTCATCGCCGTATTCTTCCACTTTGGCAATATAGTCATCTTCTGTCAGCAATTGACCACGTGTTAGTGGTGTCATGCCTGGATCAACCACGATAAATGCTTCAAAGTACAATACGCGCTCAATATCACGCAAAGCGATATCCAGCACCATACCTAAACGGCTTGGTAATGATTTTAAGAACCAAATATGCGCAACTGGCGAAGCCAATTCGATATGGCCCATACGTTCGCGACGTACTTTACTTAACGTTACTTCAACGCCACATTTTTCGCAGATTACGCCGCGATGTTTTAAGCGTTTATATTTACCGCACAAACACTCGTAATCTTTAATAGGGCCAAAGATTTTTGAACAGAACAAACCATCACGTTCTGGTTTAAACGTACGGTAGTTGATGGTTTCTGGTTTTTTTACTTCGCCATATGACCATGAACGGATTTTTTCAGGTGAAGCCAACGCGATCTTAATCGCATCAAACTCTTCTTCTTTGGTTACCTGTTTAAATAAGTCTAATAGAGCTTTCAAGTCTGTTCTCCTTAGTTTCTGTCTAGGTCAATGTCGATAGCAAGTGAACGAATTTCTTTCACTAACACGTTAAATGATTCTGGCATGCCAGCATCAATTTTGTGTTCGCCTTTAACGATATTTTCGTAGACTTTGGTACGACCATTCACGTCATCTGATTTCACTGTCAACATTTCTTGTAGTGTGTATGAAGCGCCATAAGCCTCTAACGCCCAAACCTCCATCTCACCAAAACGCTGACCACCGAATTGTGCTTTACCGCCCAATGGTTGTTGTGTCACCAATGAATATGGACCAGTAGAACGCGCATGCATTTTGTCATCAACCAAGTGATGCAATTTCAATACGTGCATATAACCCACAGTCACAGGACGCTCAAACGCATCACCAGTACGGCCATCAAACAATTTCACCTGTGTTTTACCCGCAGAGAATTGCAATTGTTTAGTACGCGCATCATCATCTGGGAAAGCCAAATCTAACATCGCTTTAATATCAGATTCTGCAGCACCATCAAATACTGGTGTTGCAAATGGAACGCCAGATTGCAAGTTACGCGCTAGCTCAAGAATCTCTAAATCGGTATACGATTTAATATCTTCTTTTTTGCCTGTGCTGTCGTTGTAGATTTGCTCTAAGAATTTGCGAATTTCAGCCACTTTCACTTCTGATTCCAGCATCTCTTGAATACGCAAACCTAAACCTTTAGCAGCCCAACCCAAATGC
The DNA here is from genome assembly GCA_021732405.1 of Methylotenera sp. Lineage (GTDB taxonomy): Bacteria > Pseudomonadota > Gammaproteobacteria > Burkholderiales > Methylophilaceae > Methylotenera_A. The sequence goes on along the minus strand of JAKFVB010000004.1, from coordinate 27,086 downwards.
ACTTCTAAAATCTGACCAATGTTCATACGTGATGGAACGCCCAGTGGGTTCAGCACGATGTCACACGGTGTACCATCTGCCATGTGCGGCATATCTTCTACTGGTACGATTTTTGAAATAACACCCTTGTTACCGTGACGGCCAGCCATCTTATCGCCTGGTTGGATACGACGTTTAACAGCCAAGTAAACCTTAACCATTTTTTGCACGCCAGGTGGCAATTCGTCACCTTGTGTCAATTTGCGTTTTTTCTCATTGAATCTGTTATCAAACTCAATACGCGCTTGGCTTAAGCTGTCTTTTAAAGATTCTAATTGACGTGCTGCCTCTTCATCGCTTAAACGAATATCAAACCAGTCATAGCGACCAACAGATTCTAAGTACTCAGCACTTAATACATCGCCTTTTTTCAGTTTGCCAGTTGAACTAGCGGGACCGCCTGTAGCGGCTTTGCCTTCAATCAAACGACGGATACGGCCAAACGCATCATCTTCCACAATACGCATTTGGTCAGCCAAGTCGGTTTTGTAGTGATTTAATTGGTCATCAATAATTTGTTGTGCACGTGAATCGCGGTCAATACCTTCGCGAGTAAACACTTGTACGTCAATCACTGTACCGCTCATGCCTGAAGGCACGCGCAATGAAGTATCTTTAACGTCAGACGCTTTTTCACCAAAAATCGCACGTAATAGTTTTTCTTCTGGTGTCAGCTGTGTTTCACCTTTTGGCGTCACTTTACCAACCAACACATCGCCTGCTTCAACTTCAGCACCAATGTAGATAATGCCAGACTCATCTAAACGGCCTAACATGCGCTCGCTTAAATTAGAAATATCTTGCGTGATTTCTTCTGCACCCAATTTGGTGTCACGGGCCACTACTGACAACTCTTCAATATGAATTGAAGTGTAGCGATCATCAGCTACTACGCGCTCTGAAATTAAAATCGAGTCTTCGTAGTTATAGCCGTTCCATGGCATAAAACCGACTAGCATGTTTTGACCTAAAGCCAACTCACCCATATCCGTTGATGCACCATCGGCAATAATATCGCCACGCGCTAATTTGTCGCCAATATTCACTAACGGACGTTGGTTAATATTAGTGTTTTGATTTGACCGTGTATATTTGGTTAAGTTGTAAATATCCACACCAACTTCACCAGCTTTTGCTTCATCATCGTTTACACGAATCACGATACGGGCAGAATCAACGTAATCAACAATACCGCCGCGACGTGCTTGCACAGTTGTGCCAGAGTCAATCGCAACCGTACGCTCAATACCAGTACCTACTACGGCTTTTTCGGCACGTAAACAAGGCACAGCTTGACGCTGCATGTTGGCACCCATCAATGCGCGGTTCGCGTCATCGTGTTCCAAGAATGGAATCAATGAAGCAGCAACCGATACAATTTGACCTGGTGCAACGTCCATGTATTGCACGCGGTCTGGCTGCGTCATGGTGAATTCATTGTGATAACGTGAAGAAATCAAATCATCCGTAAATACGTTTTTACTGTCCATTTCCGTGTTTGCTTGCGCAATCATGAACTGGCTTTCCTCAATCGCTGACAAATAGTCAATCGTGTCAGATACTTTATTACCTTCAACACGGCGATAAGGTGTTTCTAAGAAACCATACTGGTTGGTACGCGCATACAATGCTAGCGAGTTAATCAAACCAATGTTTGGACCCTCTGGTGTTTCAATCGGGCAAACGCGACCATAATGCGTTGAGTGAACGTCACGCACCTCAAAGCCAGCGCGTTCACGCGTCAAACCGCCTGGGCCTAATGCAGAAATACGGCGTTTGTGCGTAATTTCTGATAATGGGTTGGTTTGATCCATAAATTGTGACAATTGGCTTGAGCCAAAGAATTCACGAATCGCACTAGAAACAGGTTTTGCGTTAATCAAGTCATGCGGCATCAGATTGTCTGATTCTGCTTGGCTTAAACGCTCTTTAACTGCACGCTCTACACGCACCAAACCAGCACGGAATTGGTTCTCTGCCAACTCACCTACTGAACGGATACGACGATTACCTAAGTGATCGATATCATCAATCTCACCACGGCCATTACGCAACTCTAGCAACACGCCCACAACCGCTAAAATATCATCGTTAGATAAGATATTTGCGCCTTGGTCGCCTTGCGCACCAACGCGCTCATAGAAAGCGCGTAGCCAGTTAGCACTACGCTCTTCTTGTTTGTTTGGATAAGCACGACGGTTAAATTTCATACGACCCACTACAGATAAATCGTAGCGATCTTCATTAAAGAACAAACCTTTAAACAATGCTTCAACAGCATCTTCAGTTGGTGGCTCACCTGGGCGCATCATGCGATAAATCGCCACTTTTGCGCTGTATTGATCTGGGATTTCATCAATACGCAAAGTTTGCGAAATAAAGTCGCCATGATCCAAATCGTTTGTGTATAAAGTGTTGATTTCCGTTACTTTAGCTTCAATCAATTTCTCAATTAAAGTTTCAGTCACTTCATCATTGGCATTAGCAACAATCTCGCCTGTTTCGGTATCAACGATATTATTGGCAATAGCACGGCCCAAAATAAAGTCAGTCGGCACAGTGATTTTAGTCACGCCAGCTTTTTCAATATCACGAATATGTTTAACCGTAATGCGTTTGTCTTTAGCGACTAATACTTCACCAGTTTTGTCGGTAATATCAAATTTAGCCACTTCACCACGTAAACGATCAGCAACCAAAGTAAATTCCACGCCTTTAGGGCCAATGTGGAAAGTATCAGTGTCATTGAACGTTTGTAAAATTTGTTCTGGCGTGTAACCTAATGCTTTAAGCAAAATGGTTACAGGCATTTTACGGCGACGATCCACACGGAAATACAAGTAATCTTTAGGGTCGAATTCGAAGTCTAACCATGAACCACGGTAAGGGATGATACGTGCTGAAAACAGCAATTTACCTGATGAATGAGTTTTACCACGGTCATGCTCAAAGAACACGCCTGGGCTGCGATGCAACTGCGAAACGATTACACGCTCTGTACCGTTAATCACGAATGAGCCATTTTCAGTCATCAAAGGCAATTCGCCCATGTACACTTCTTGCTCTTTCACTTCTTTAACGGTTGGCTTTGAAGCCTCTTTGTCCATGATGGTCAAACGTACTTTAACGCGCAATGGTACTGCGTAAGTTAATCCACGTTGTTGACACTCTTTTACATCAAAAGGCTCTGCGCCTAATTGATAGCTCACGTAATCCAAACGCGCGTTGCCAGAATGACTGACAATCGGGAATACAGAACTGAATGTTGATTCTAAGCCGTCAGCCAAGCGTTTGTCTGCTGGCGTATCTGCTTGTAAAAATGCCTTGTATGATTCTAACTGCATCGCTAGCAAGTAAGGAATCTCTTGCACACTTTCGCGTTTAGCGAAGCTTTTACGAATACGTTTTTTTTCGGTAAAGGAATAGCTCATAGCGTCTCCTGATATTTTGAGGGTAGAAGACAAAACACTTTCATCCACTTCAATGTTTTGATTTCTAACATCATCTTTCAATGATTTATATGGTTAAGTTAACGATTAAATTGAGGCAAAAATCGTTACAATTTGTTACATGACTACTTTTTTGAGTTGTAATAATTTGTTACAACTTCCAGTGCTTAAAAACGACTAAAGCTGACGGTCTCCCGTCAGCCTAAGTACGTTCAAATCTTGCTATTACTTGATTTCGCCAGTTGCGCCAGCTTCAATCAATTTTTTCAATGCTGCATCAGCATCTGCTTTGTTAACGCCTTCTTTAACTGCTTTAGGAGCGCCGTCAACTAAGTCTTTAGCTTCTTTCAAACCTAATGCTGTTAATTCACGCACTGCTTTAATAACGCTAACTTTTTGGTCGCCAGCTGTTAAAAGAATCACGTTGAACTCAGTTTGCTCAGCCGCTGCAGCTGGAGCTGCACCTGCTGCGCCACCAGCTGCTACTGCTACTGCCGCTGCTGAAACACCAAATTTTGTTTCGATTTCTGCGATTAATGCTGTTAATTCCAGCACTGTCATACCTGCTACTGCATCTAAAATGTCTGCATTTGAAACTGCCATTTTGAATTTCCTTATAATTTTAGTACTTGATTGTAAAGTTTGTTAAACTGAATTAAGCTGCTTCTTTCGCATCGCGTACTGCTGCAATCGCACGTGCAAACTTAGTTGGCACTTCGTTGAGCGTACGAGCAAATTTCGCCAGCAATTCTTCACGACTAAGCATAGATGCCAAGGCTTGTACGCCAGCAACATCTAATAACTGATTTGGCACTGCGCCTGCTTTAATTACAAATTTGTCATTTGTTTTTGCAAAGTCGTTTAAAACTTTAGCTGCAGCAACTGGGTCTTGGCTAATACCAAAAATCAGTGGGCCAACCATGCCGTTTGCAAGGCCTGAAAACGGTGTATTTTCTACCGCACGACGCACTAATGTATTTTTTAGTACGCGTAGGTAAACACCAGAATTTCGAGCGTTTGCGCGAAGTTTAGTCATATCTGCAACGCCTGTACCGCGGTATTCTGCTAGTACAATCACTTGTGCATTTGCAACTTGCTCGCTTACTTCAGCAACAACTGCTTTTTTCTCTGTAAGATTTAGACTCAAAGTCTGTTCTCCTTCCGTTAAAATCTCTGCTCATTACTGAAACAGAATCAGCTTTTATGGTTATAAAACAATAAAAACTATTTTACGGCGTCCTAAATCAGGCGGTCTTTTAACTATCCTGTATCGGGTTGCGCCATCTGCGCTGGAATCAGTCCACTTAAAATAGAGGAACAAGCATTAAAACACTTACTCGCCCACTTTAAATAACATCAATTAAATCCTTGCGGATACCAACGGTCTTTGATGTTCTTGCTGTTTAACAAGTCAAACAGCAAGCCCAAAGTTCTTGCTAAGTAGCTAAGCTACTTGTCTATATCTATTAAGCTACGGTTGTTTGATCAACACGAACACCAGCGCCCATTGTGCTAGATATAGATACTTTCTTTAAGAAAACACCTTTACTTGCAGCTGGCTTCGCTTTTGTTAATGCATCTAACAATGCCGCTAAATTGCCTTGTAATTGATCAACAGTGAATGATGCGCGGCCGATTGTGCAGTGAATAATGCCGCCTTTATCAGTACGGTATTGCACCTGACCAGCTTTTGCATTTTTTACCGCAGTTGCCGCATCAGGCGTTACTGTACCCACTTTTGGGTTTGGCATTAAACCACGCGGACCTAAAACTTGACCCAATGTACCAACAATACGCATCGCGTCAGGCGTTGCAATGGCTACATCAAAGTCTAGAAAACCTGCTTTAACTTTTTCAGCTAAATCTTCAAAGCCAACGATGTCAGCGCCAGCCGCTTTAGCCGCTTCTGCTTGTGCGCCTTGCGCAAACACAGCAACGCGCGTTACTTTACCTGTACCGTTTGGCAACACTAAAGCGCCACGTACTAATTGGTCTGATTTACGTGCATCAATCCCCAAATTAACAACAGTGTCGATTGACTCATTAAATTTTGCCGTTGCATTTTCTTTAACCATCGTCAACGCTTCAGTTGCTGGATAAAGTTTGTTGCGATCTACTTTTGCGCGAAGCGCATTAATTCTTTTAGCCATGTTACACACCCTCCACTTCAATACCCATACTACGGGCGCTACCAGCAATAATACGCACTGCAGCATCCATATCTGCCGCTGTTAAGTCTGGCATTTTTGTTGTTGCAATCTCTTCCGCTTGTTTGCGTGTGATTTTGCCTACCTTGTTTGTATGTGGCGTTGCAGAACCTTTAGTGATGTTCGCCGCTTTTTTGATTAAAATCGTCGCTGGCGGTGTTTTCATCACAAACGTGAAGCTTTTATCCGCAAACGCTGTAATCACAACTGGAATTGGCAAACCAGGCTCTACGCCCTGAGTTGCAGCGTTAAACGCTTTACAGAATTCCATAATATTCAAACCGCGTTGACCTAATGCTGGGCCTACTGGTGGACTTGGGTTGGCTTTACCTGCAGGGATCTGCAGCTTAATATAGCCAATGACTTTTTTTGCCATGGTATAACTCCTAATATGGGTGCAAACGCTTTAAAATCAATTCAAAGCTCCCCTGTTTAATAAATACTGCTTACTTTTTTGCCACTTAAACTTCTTTTTCAATCTGGCTGAAATCTAGCTCAACTGGTGTTGCGCGGCCAAAAATTACCACAGAAACACGCAATTTACTTTTCTCGTAGTTGATATCTTCAACCGCACCAGAGAAATCTTTAAACGGACCATCAATCACACGGACAATCTCACCTTTTTCAAAGGTTAATTTTTGCGTTGGATTAGACTTACTATCATCCATACGCTGCAAGATAATTTCAACTTCTTTATCTTTAATTGGCGTAGGGCGCTGAGCGCTACCACCAATAAATGCAGTTACACGCGGCGTACTTTTGATTAAATGCCAACTTTCGTCAGACATAGACATTTGCACCAGTACGTAACCTGGATATAAGCGGCGTTCTGAAATCTTCTTAACACCAGCTTTCATCTCAATCACTTCTTCAACTGGTACTAAAATGTCACCAAATTGATCTTGCAAACCAGAACGTGCAATACGATCTTCAATGCCTGCTTTCACTGACTTTTCCATACCGGAAAAAGCTTGGACTGCATACCAACGCATACTCATTAAGCACTCCGTCCCATTAACCATTGCACCATATAAGCAAATCCAATATCCACTACCGCCAAGAAAGCCGCCATTACAAGCACCAACAAAAACACAGCAACTGTGGTCTGGATGGTTTCTTTACGCGTTGGCCAAACAACTTTTTTAGCTTCAGCAATTGAGTCGCCAACGAAGCCTAGCGCAGATTGGCCCTGAACTGTTGTCCATAAAACGGCAATTGCAGCAGCAAAACCTGCCAAGACAGCAAGAATACGCAGCACTAATGCTTTATCTGCAAGTAAATAAAAGCCAGCGATACCAGCTATTAACAGCAATGCAGATAAGGCCAGCTTAATTTTGTCTATCATGGTTTATCGTCTTAACTTTAAATAAGCTTATTCGATTAAGCTTTTATACTAAATACTGCATTAAATATGGCAGGCCAAGAGGGTCTCGAACCCCCAACCCTCGGTTTTGGAGACCGATACTCTACCAATTGAGCTATTGGCCTATTTAACTTTTACACTTACTCATTACTAAAACTACAAAAACTACGCTTGGTTGTTAGCGTAGTTTTTGCTTCAAGCTTTTATTACTCAATAATCTTAGCCACAACACCAGCACCAACAGTACGACCACCTTCACGAATCGCGAAGCGTAAGCCATCTTCCATCGCTATCGGTGCGATTAACGCAACAGTGATAGATACGTTGTCACCTGGCATGACCATTTCAGTACCTGCTGGCAACTCAACTGCACCAGTCACGTCAGTCGTGCGGAAGTAGAATTGTGGACGGTAGCCGTTGAAGAATGGTGTGTGACGACCGCCTTCATCTTTACCCAACACGTAGATTTCTGCTGTGAATTTTGTATGTGGTTTGATTGAACCTGATTTAGACAATACTTGACCACGTTCGATATCTTCACGCTTGGTACCACGTAGCAATACGCCTACGTTGTCGCCTGCTTGACCTTGGTCTAGCAATTTACGGAACATTTCAACGCCTGTACAGGTTGTTTTAACGGTTGGCTTGATACCAACGATTTCGATCTCGTCACCGACTTTTACAATACCACGCTCAATACGGCCTGTTACTACTGTACCGCGACCTGAGATTGAGAATACGTCTTCTACTGGCATTAAGAATGTGCCGTCGATTGCGCGTTCTGGCATTGGGATGTAGCTGTCTAATGCTTCTGCTAATTTGAAGATTGCTGGTTCGCCGATTGGTGATTGGTCACCTTCTAGGGCTAATTTAGCTGAACCGTGGATGATTGGTGTGTCATCACCTGGGAAGTCGTATTTGCTAAGCAATTCACGCACTTCCATTTCAACGAGTTCTAATAACTCAGCGTCATCTACCATGTCCGCTTTGTTTAAGAATACAACGATGTATGGTACGCCAACTTGACGAGCAAGAAGGATGTGCTCACGTGTTTGTGGCATAGGACCATCAGCTGCTGAACATACTAGAATTGCGCCGTCCATTTGGGCTGCACCGGTAATCATGTTTTTAACATAGTCAGCATGGCCTGGGCAGTCTACGTGTGCGTAGTGACGGTTGGCTGTTTCGTATTCAACGTGGGCAGTATTAATCGTAATACCACGTGCTTTTTCTTCTGGTGCTGCGTCAATTTGGTCGTAAGCTTTGGCTTCACCACCGAATTTTTTAGACAGAATCGTCGTGATCGCTGCTGTTAGTGTGGTCTTACCATGATCCACGTGGCCAATCGTGCCTACGTTGACGTGTGGCTTGGTCCGTTCAAATTTGCCTTTTGCCAT
>JAKFVB010000004.1:0-18531 GCA_021732405.1 Methylotenera sp. | reverse complement strand
CACCACCGAATTTTTTAGACAGAATCGTCGTGATCGCTGCTGTTAGTGTGGTCTTACCATGATCCACGTGGCCAATCGTGCCTACGTTGACGTGTGGCTTGGTCCGTTCAAATTTGCCTTTTGCCATCTTAAATTCCTTTACGTAATCTTTTTATAGATAATTTTAATAAAATTTTATTAACTTAACGCTCTGTTTTTGCCTGCTTCTAGCCTTGCCTATCTCTAGTGCAGACCTTAAAAGTTTTATTTAACTTAATAAAACTTTACACCGCCAAACCATATGCAACCAAATCGTTACAAATAAGCACATTAGTGGTGCCCATGGCGGGAATCGGACCCGCGACCTCTCCCTTACCAAGGGAGTGCTCTACCACTGAGCCACATGGGCGCTTGTCTTTATAACTGGCTTGTTTTTAAAACATCAAGCACAGCCTATAACCCACGTTAACTAATGCCGCCTTTAACTCAATTGTTTGGAGCGGGCGACGAGGCTCGAACTCGCGACATTCAGTTTGGAAAACTGAAGCTCTACCAACTGAGCTACACCCGCATAGCCATTAAAATCAACGTCAACAGGCTTAATAGCAACGCATTTTGCAACAAACTAATACAAACAACTAAATTTTGGTGGAGGGGGAAGGATTCGAACCTTCGTACTCAGAGAGAACGGATTTACAGTCCGTCGCCTTTAACCACTCGGCCACCCCTCCTAACCGAACCCGCGATTATGCTGATTTTTTGACATGCTGTCAAACAAATTGAGCAAATATTTAACGATTAAAGATTGGCATTTGACATGCTAAAAAATTTAAACGTCGTGTGGATTTTTGAGTGAGAATTTGGTGCCGGGTATCGGAATCGAACTGATGACCTTCGCATTACAAGTGCGCTGCTCTACCAACTGAGCTAACCCGGCATTTTGTTGAGAGCGAGACTATAACAATTTTATTTATTAAAGCCTAGCCCCTTTGAGAAAATAATTGTGTTTTTACATCATTTATTTTTTGGGCGCTTATTACTGAACGTTTACTTAACAATTGTTAAGGTTGGCTTTTTCTTAGCAGTTACGGTTGCAGCCGTCGACGATTCAACTTTAGACGGATTGACAGAATTCTTATTGGCAGAAACATCGCTTGTATTCACCTCGAAAAACATACCTTGGCCGTTTTCGCGTGCGAAAATACCTTTAACTGCGTTCATCGGCACATAAAGATTTTGCGATACGCCGCTGAAGCGTGCAGAAAATACAATCGCTTCGTTATCGATATGTAAATCTTTGGTTGCAGAATAATTAAGATTGAGCACAATCTCACCTTCTTTGACGAATGCCACAGGCACCCGCGTTTGTGGATTAACAGCAACCAACAAATGCGGGGTTAAATGGTTATCAACGCACCATTCGTGAATGGCGCGAATCATATAAGGCTTGGTAGAAATTAATTCGCTCATATTTTACTTAAATCGAACTTAACAGGCTAATGCTCACTAGCAACTTAACGCATTATTATGGTCGGATTTTATTTGCGCATCGCTTTTTCTGATGGCGTCATTGCATCTGCATACAATGGGCGCGAAAACAAACGCTCTGCATATTTAAGTAATGGTGACGCCTGATTTGGCAACTCAATGCCGTAATGGCCCAAACGCCAAAGTAGCGGCGTTACAGCAACATCCAGCATAGAGTAATCGTCACCCAATAAGTAATTTTGCTTGCTGAATATTGGCACGATTTGCGTTAAGTTATCGCGAATGGTTTTGCGCGCTTTATCTGCCACTTCTTGATTGTCCGATTCCACATCTTTAATGTGATCAAACAAATCTTTTTCAAAGTTGTACAAAAACAATCTGGCGCGTGCGCGCATCACTGGGTCTGCAGGCATTAATTGTGGGTGCGGAAAGCGCTCATCAATATACTCATTAATAATATTAGCTTCTGACAATACCAAATCGCGCTCAACCAATACTGGCACCGCGTTGTATGGATTTAGCACAGCCAAATCTTCTGGCTTATTGGCTAAATCCACGTCAATCACTTCAAAATCCATGCCTTTTTCAAACAGCACGATACGGCAGCGATGACTAAAAGGATCAACTGTGCCTGAATATAATTTCATCATAATGGTTATTCTTTCTTAATTAGAAATGCGTTTTAATTAGTATGTTTGTATTTCTATTAATGTATTGCCTACTTAATGTCTTTCCAGTATTCCGCTTTAATTTTCTTAGCTAGCACCAACAGTACGCCCAAAAACAGCAATACCCACCAGCCAATATGCTTGCGGCTTTGCTTGCCAGGCTCAGACATATACGCCAGATAATTAGTTAAATCTGCAGCAAACGCATTGTATTCAGAAGGCGTCAATTTGCCTGGCTTTACCAATTCTAATTGATGCGTTTCGTGGTTTAACATTTGCTCACCTTGCAGCTCATACAGCACATGCGGCATGGCCACTTTTGGGTAAACGGTGTTATTCCAGCCTGTTGGCGTTGTGCTATCGCGATAGAAACCGCGCATATAGGCATACACCCAATCCGCACCACGCGCGCGCACTTCTACAGATAAATCTGGCGGCGTTACGCCAAACCATTTTTTAGCATCAACTGGATCAATAGCCACTTGCATAGTGTCGCCCACTTTTTCACCTGCAAACAATAAATTGTCTTTGATTTGCTTTTCTGTGAAGCCAATATCCACCAAACGGTTATAGCGCATATATTTTGCACTATGGCAATTAAGGCAATAATTGATAAACGTGTGCGCACCGCGTTGTAAAGACGCTTGGTCGTTAGGATTAATAGGCGCAACGACCTTAATCTCAGATTCATTTGCTAAGGCAACTAAGGGCAAAAACGCCAATAAAGTGAACAGTTTTTTCATGTTAGATATTTTCATATTAACCCACCACTCTCTCTGGCACAGGCTTGGTTTTATCTTTTGCGGTATACCAAGGCATTAAGATAAAGAACAAGAAATAAACGGCAGTAAAGAAACGCGCAATTACTGTGGCACGGTCTGCACCGCCTAACCAGCCACCAAATTGTCCCCAAACGTTTGAAGGCACTGTACCCAAATAACCCAGCACCAAAAAGCTCACCACAAACGCTGCAAGCCATTTTTTATATAGCGTGCCGCGATAGCGAATCGATTTCACTGGGCTCTTATCTAACCAAGGTAGCAATGCAAATACCATCACTGATAAACCCATTGCTGCCACACCTGGGAATTGTGAATTCATAATAGGCGGAACCGCGCGCAAGATTGAGTAGTAGGGGGTGAAGTACCATACTGGGGCAATATGTGCAGGCGTTTTCAGTGGATCTGCTGGGATGAAGTTATTGGCTTCAATGAAATAGCCGCCCATTTCTGGCGCAAAGAACAAGATGCTGGCGAACACAATTAAAAACACTACCACGCCGACTAAATCCTTAACGGTGTAATAAGGATGAAAAGGAATACCATCTAAAGGAATGCCCGTTTTCTTATCTTTTTTGGCTTTAATTTCGATGCCATCAGGGTTATTTGAACCCACTTCATGCAAGGCAACCAAGTGCACTGCCACCAAACCTGCCAATACAAATGGCAAGGCAATCACATGGAACGCAAAGAAACGATTCAGCGTTGCATCTGAAATCAGGTAATCGCCACGCAACCATTCAGATAAATCTGGGCCAATAAACGGAATGGTTGCAAACAAGTTCACAATCACTTGCGCGCCCCAGTAAGACATTTGGCCCCAAGGCAATAGGTAGCCAAAAAATGCCTCACCCATTAATACCAAGAAAATACCCACGCCAAACAACCAAATAAGCTCTCTTGGCGTTCTATATGAGCCGTAAATAATGCCACGGAACATATGCAGGTAAATCACCACAAAGAACATAGAAGCCCCTGTGGAGTGCATATAGCGGATGATATTACCGCCAAATACGTCGCGCATAATGTACTCAACCGATGCGAACGCTTGTTGCGCATCTGGCTTGTAATGCATCGTTAAGAAAATACCAGTGACAATTTGCAATACCAGTATTAATAAGGCCAATGAACCAAAGAAATACCAAAAGTTAAAGTTTTTTGGTGCGTAATATTCGGTTAAGTGTGCTTTTACAAAGCTGGTTACAGGCAAACGTGCGTCTACCCAACCCGTCAAACCTTTGGCTTCTGTTTTTGTTTTATCTTGCGCCATGATTTAAGCCTCCGCTTTCGTATCATCACCAATTAATACGGTGGTTTCGGATAAATATTGGTAAGGCGGCACAACTAAATTGATTGGCGCAGGAGAGCCCTTAAATACGCGACCAGCTAAATCAAACTTGGAACCATGACAAGGGCAGAAAAAGCCACCAGTCCAGTTTTCACCCATATCGCCGCCTGCTTGCAGTTTTTCAGTTGGTGAGCAGCCGAGATGTGTACAAATACCGACTACTACAGCAATGTTAGGCTTAATTGAGCGGCCTGCATTTTTGCAATAAGCGGGTTGCTGGGCGACTTCGCAATTTGGGTCAGATAGCTCATCGTCATGCTTGGCAAGCTCTGCTGTCATTTCATCGGTACGATTGATAATCCACACTGGCTGACCACGCCATTCAGCTGTCATCATTGTCCCCGGCTGAATTTTGCTAATATCTACTTCAACTGGCGCACCCGCTGCTTTTGCGCGCTCGCTTGGCAACATGCTGCCCACGAACGGGACGGCAACCGCTGCTGCGCCTAACGCGCCTACGCCTGCCGTTGCTGCAATTAAAAAATTACGCTTTTGTTGGTTGACGGCAGAAGGTGCCGAAAACGATAGTTCTGAAGATGAGTGTGAATCGTTGCTCGAGCTATTATTGCTAACGTGCTCTTTGTCAATTTTGTTGTCTGACATTGTTTTCCTTTAACTTACCCTTTTGGGGTAATTTTGTTAATGATTACGCTTGAATCAATCGTGGTTAATTGCAAAGCGCATGATTATACAATTTTTTAGAAAATAAACCAAATTTAATTGTATAAGTAATTGAAATAAAACAGTTAATACTGACCGCTTACTAAAACTTAAACAGGGTTATCACAATCAATAAACGTATGACTTAACCCAAATTTTTCGGCTAAATGTTCACCTAAAGCTTGTATACCGTAACGTTCTGTTGCGTGATGGCCTGCTGCGATATAGGACACACCTGTTTCGCGGGCGATATGTACTGTGGGCTCAGAAATTTCACCGCTAATATAAACATCAACACCAGCAGCCACCGCTTGCTCAATATAGCCTTGGGCAGCGCCAGTACATAACGCAATTTTTTGCACAGATTGGTTTAAATCACCAATCACTTGTGCAGAACGATTCAGCTTTACATCAATTATTTGCGCAAAATCTTTGAGTGATTGCGGCTGACTTAATTCCGCTAACAGCAACATATTCTTGTCGCCCGCCCAGCCAGTTGCTGTTAATCCTAATTTTTTTGCTAGCATCACATTGTTGCCAAACTCAGCATGCGCATCCAAGGGCAAATGATAGGCAATTAAATTGATATCATGCTGCAACAAAAACTGAATACGGCGTTTTTTTATCCCCACAATTGCAGGCGATTCAGCGCGCCAAAAATAGCCATGATGCACCAATATAGCATCCGCATTAACAGCCAACGCCGCTTCTAAAAGTGCGTAGCTCGCGGTCACACCAGTGACTATTCGCCGAATGTCCGACTTGCCCTCAACCTGCAATCCGTTTGGGCAATAATCACTAAATTGTTCAGGTCTTAATAATTGGTTTAAATAATTGGTTAAGTCATTCAATTTCATGCATTTTTCACCTTTATTTCACCTATACTTATATGCATATCATTTTAACAGCTAATAACATGCAAAGAATCTGGCTTATTTTTGCGCAATCCGTCACTGCCTGCTTGGGATTATTGTTTGTATTGCGTTTATTTTATCCGCAATTACTTAACACCTCGCAAGAACCTATTGTTATCCAGCAAATGCAGCCTACTCCTGACAACAATGTATACACAATTGGCAGCTACAGCGCTGCCGCAAAAAAAGCCATGCCAGCAGTCGTTAATATTTTTACGTCCAGTCAAAAAACCACCGTTAACCCACATCAACAATATAAAGATGATCCTCTATTTAGGCATTTTTTTGGCGATCAGTTAGATGATGAAGAGGAACAGCCAGAAAACAGTTTAGGCAGCGGCGTTATCGTCAGTGAGCAAGGCCTTATTTTAACGAATGACCATGTGGTTGCCAGCGCCGATGAGATTGAAATATTATTATCTGATGGCAGAAAATTATCTGCACAAGTGGTGGGTACAGACCCAGAAACAGATTTAGCCGTGATTAAGGTAGATGCTGAAAAGTTACCGTCTATTACGTTTGCAGCTACCGAGAAATTAGACGTAGGTGATGTAGTTTTAGCGATTGGCAACCCGTTTGGCGTTGGTCAGACGGTAACGCAAGGCATTGTTAGCGCACTTGGCCGTAACCATTTAGGCATCAATACTTTTGAAAACTTTATTCAGACCGATGCTTCTATTAACCCAGGCAATTCAGGCGGCGCATTAATTGACGCAGAAGGTAACTTGGTTGGTATTAACAGTGCAATCTATTCGCGTAGCGGTGGCTCAATGGGCATTGGCTTTGCAATTCCGGCCAGCTTGGCTAAACAAGTGATGGAACAAATTGCTGTCAACGGCTCGGTAACACGCGGTTGGATTGGCATTGAAGCGCAAGATGTAACGCCTGAACTGGCTGAATCTTTTAAATTAAGTAAGGTTCAAGGCTCATTAATCGCTGGCGTATTGCGTGAAAGCCCTGCAGATTACGCAGGGATTAAATCGGGGGATATATTGCTGGCGATTAATAATCGCGAAGTCACCGATAGCAGTAGTATGTTGAATATTATTGCTGTGCTAAAACCAAATGAAAAAGCCGTATTGACGATTATACGGCAGGGTAGTGAAATGAAAGTAACTGTCCTGATTGGCAAACGGCCTAAACCAGCCATTGCAAAAAGATAAGGATTCGGTTTTAAGCTTTAATAGAGTTGGCAGATGCATTTTTAGGTGTTGTATACAGCGCAACAACAATCCCCAATTCATACAGCAGCCACAAAGGTACCGCCAGCATAAATTGCGAAATAATATCAGGTGGCGTAAAAATTGCCCCTAATATAAAAGCGCCAACAACCACATAGCTACGCGCTTCTTTCAGTTGTGCAACACTCACCCAGCCAAAGCGCGCAATCAAGACGACGGCAATTGGCACTTCAAATGCTAAGCCAAACGCCATAAATAAAGTCATTACAAAATCTAGATATTCTGAAATATCGGTCATTACTGCGACTCCTGCAGGTGCGCTGCCGACAACGAATCCAAATACAGTAGGAAACACGGCAAAATAGGCGAATGCCATGCCGATAATAAACAGTAATGTGCTTGCTGCAATCACTGGCACCATGAGTTTTTTTTCGTGGCTGTACAATCCGGGCGCCACAAACGCCCAAACTTGATACAGTGTATGTGGCAGGGAAATAATAAAAGCCGTCATCATCGCCACTTTCATCGGCACAAAAAATGGCGTTGTGACTGCGGTTGCAATCATTTGACCACCTGCTGGCAATTTAGCCAGCATGGGAGCAGCCAGTAACGCATAAATTTTATTGGCAAACGGGAATAAGCCGATAAAAACCAATACAAATCCTAATACAATTCTGAGCAGCCGATTACGCAACTCAATCAGGTGTGAAATAAAATGTTCCGTTGGGGTTCCCATCCTGATTACATCTCAACTTTTTTGGTTTTTGTGGCTGCTTTTTTTGTTAACACTTTATCTGTTGCCACATTTTCTGATTCAGTAGCAGCAGGTTTAATCTTTGCCACGCGTGCTTTGGTCGGTTTTTTTGGCGCAGCGACTGGCTCAAGCTTTGATAGACTATCGTCTTGACTCAAGATAGAATTTTCGATTTCTGCCACTTGTTGCGCAACGTTTGACTGAGCAGCATTAACAGATTGTTTGATTTCTTGCTGTAATTTCTGCAACTCTTCAAAACGCAATTCGCGATTGACTTCTTCTTTTACTTGCCCAACATAGCGCTGAACGCGCCCAGTGAGCGCGCCAATTGTACGCGCCACTTTTGGTAGTTTTTCTGGGCCGATGACCAGCAAGGCAACCACAGCAATGACCACCAATTCAGCAAACGAAACATCAAACATGCTTAAAACCCAGCACGCGCTTATTGTTTCGTCTTGTTGGTGGCTTCATTTTCAATCGTCGTACCTATGTCACCATCTTTGTTTTCTGACACTTGCTTATCTTTACCCTGCTCATTTTGCATGGCTTTTTTAAATTCATTGACCGCGCCGCCCACATCGCCACCGATATTACGTAATTTCTTTGTGCCAAATATCAACACCACAACCAATAAAACAATCAACCAATGCCACAAACTAAATGAACCCATGATGCTCTCCTAAACTTAACTTTATTTGATTCGTCTATAAAAACTTAACCCATTTTTTGGGTCAACTTTTGCCACCGCCAAATACATGCACGTGGATATGAAATACTTCCTGCCCGCCCTCACGGCCTGTATTAATCAGCGTCTTAAAGCCCACCAAGCCTTGGCTCTGCGCCAATTTAGGCGCCAGCAGTAAAGCTTTGCCCAATAATGATTCATGCTCATCAGTGCAATCTATTAACGTTTCAATATGCAATTTTGGCACGATTAAAAAATGCACTTTCGCCATGGGCTTAATATCATTAAAGACAATAAAATCATCATCTTCATGGATTTTTTTGGCGGGAATTTCGCCATTAATAATCTTACAAAAAATACACTCAATGTTATTCTGAGCACTCATTATTTG
The DNA here is from genome assembly GCA_021732405.1 of Methylotenera sp. Classification (GTDB taxonomy): domain Bacteria; phylum Pseudomonadota; class Gammaproteobacteria; order Burkholderiales; family Methylophilaceae; genus Methylotenera_A. The sequence continues at coordinate 9,684 of JAKFVB010000004.1, read as the reverse complement.
CTGCGACTTTCTTTCTCTGCAATGCCCGACAAACCCTCACGGCGCGCCAATTCATCCAGTACATCTTGTGGCTTTAAATCTGCTTTGGCTAGCATAATCAGCGTATGAAACCATAAATCAGCGGTTTCATAAATAATCTCTTGTTTATTACCACCTTTAGCGGCTATCACCGTTTCAGTCGCTTCTTCGCCTACTTTTTTGAGGATACTGTCCATACCTTTAGCATACAGTTTGGCCACGTAAGAAGAAGTAGGGTCTGCACTTTTACGCTGCTCTAGCAGTTCGCTTAATCTGTTTAATACATCATTCATGTTTGTATATTTCGTCTGGACTTTTAATCACAGCTTGATCAGTTAACCATTGATTATTATCGAGTTTTTTAAAAAAGCAATTGTGTCTGCCAGTGTGACAAGCAATACCGCCAACCTGCTCAACGTTAATCAAAATCACATCTTCATCGCAATCTAAGCGTATTTCATGCACTTTTTGAATATGGCCAGATTCTTCACCCTTGCGCCATAGTTTGTTGCGCGAGCGCGACCAATACACCGCTTGTTTTGAGTCGTTGGTTAGTTGTAACGCTTCGCGGTTCATCCACGCAAACATTAACACTTTTCCAGTATTAAACTCTTGCGCAATCACTGGCACTAAGCCGTTCGCATCCCAATTGATTTCATCTAACCAGCTCATTTACTTTGCCAACTCATTCACTTTGCCAATTCATTTTATTAGCCAACTTACAGCCGCACCTCTATATGATGATTACGCATATACTCTTTTGCCTGTTGCACTGTATATTCACCATAGTGAAAAATGCTAGCGGCCAGTACGGCATCTGCTCCGCCAATGGTGACGCCGTCCACTAAATGCTGCAAATTGCCCACGCCACCAGAGGCGATCAATGGCACATCCACCGCATCAGAAATCGCACGATTTAACGGATTATTAAAACCAATTTTAGTGCCGTCTCTATCCATGCTTGTGACTAATAGTTCGCCCGCACCAAGGTTGACCATATGTTGCGCCCACTTAACGGCATCTAAACCCGTGGCTTTGCGGCCGCCATGCGTGAATACTTCCCACTCGAATGGTTGATTGTCTACCTTTTTAGCATCAATGGCTACCACAATGCACTGTGAACCAAATCGCGCGGCGGCGTCTTGTACCATTTTTGGATTCAATACTGCAGTGGTGTTAATACTGACTTTATCGGCACCTGCATTCAATAAGCGCCGCACATCTTCGACTTCACGCACACCACCACCAACGGTCAATGGAATAAAAACTTGGCTGGCGACTTGTTCAATGATGTGCAAAATCAAGCCGCGATTATCTGAGCTAGCAGTGATGTCTAAAAAGGTAAGTTCATCTGCGCCTTGATCATCATAGCGCTTTGCGATTTCAACAGGATCGCCTGCATCACGCAACTCTAAAAAATTGATGCCTTTTACTACGCGACCATCAGTCACATCTAAGCACGGAATAATACGCTTAGCTAAACCCATAATATTTTCTAAGCACTCAATTCGTCTGCAAGGGCATGTGCCTCTGCAAACTCTAATTTAAATTCGTTACGCACTGAGTTCATCCGCCAATTTTTGCGCTTCAGCAAAATCAATGGTTCCTTCATAGATTGCGCGGCCTGTAATGGTGCCAATAATACCTTCGCTGGCTACTGCGCACAATTTACGTACGTCGTCTAAGTTGGTCACGCCGCCCGAAGCAATTACGGGAATAGTTAATGCCTGCGCCAACGCAACAGTCGCCTCAATATTGACGCCATTTAACATGCCATCACGACCAATGTCTGTGTAAACAATGGCGTTCACGCCATAGTCTTCAAATTTTTTGGCTAAATCAATCACGTCATGTCCTGTGAGTTTTGACCAACCATCAATCGCCACTTTGCCGTCTTTAGCGTCTAAGCCCACCATAATTTGGCCAGGGAAAGCATAACAAGCTTCATGTAAAAATCCAGGTGTTTTAACAGCTGCAGTGCCAATAATCACATAATCAATACCGTCATCCAAATAACGTTCAATGGTTTCTAAATCACGAATACCGCCACCCAATTGAATGGGTATTTCACCTTTAACAGCATTCACGATTGATTTAATAGCACTTTCATTGACAGGCTTTCCTGCAAAGGCACCGTTTAAATCCACCAAATGTAGCCGCTTTCCACCTTGGTCAACCCAATGCCGCGCCATTGCGCCTGGGTCTTCTGAAAATACGGTGGATTCTTCCATAAGGCCCTGCTTTAAACGTACGCAGTGGCCATCTTTGAGATCAATTGCAGGAATAATAAGCATGATTGTTAATGATTAAGATGACAAAAAAATGAATGGTGGATTTTAATTGATAAGGCCTTAACGCGTTAAGGCTTCCAATATACAAAATTACGCAGTAATTGCAAACCAGCCTGCGCACTTTTTTCAACGTGAAATTGGGTTGCAAAAATATTGTCCTGTGCGACCACACTGCAAAAACGCTTAGGATACGCAGTTTCGCCCACCACCAAAGCAGGGTCTATTGGTTCCGCATAGTAACTATGTACATGATAAAAACGAGTGGCTTCATCAATATCTTTCCACAAGGCATGTGGTTTTGATTGATAAACTTGATTCCAGCCCATATGCGGGATTTTTATTTTTTCATCATTTAGCATTTGATTGGCAGTAAATCGTTTTACATCGCCTTTAAAAAGGCCTAGGCCCAACGTATCACCCTCTTCTGAATGCTCGAACAGTAATTGCATGCCAATACAAATACCCAAAAAAGGCTTATTGGCTGCAGCGTGCAAAATGCTATCACGCAACATCCTGCTATCTAATTCGCGCATGCAATCTGGCATTGCGCCTTGTCCTGGGAAAATTACTCGCTCAGCTTGCTGTATTTCAGCTGGCGCGCTTGTCACCACAACAGACTTTCCCTGCGCGACATGCTCAACCGCTTTTGAAACTGAGCGCAAATTGCCCATGCCGTAATCAACGACTGCAATATCTATTTTGGCCATTTATTTAAACCGCAGCGCTTATAGGCTACCTTTTGTAGAGGGCATAATACCTGCCATACGCGCATCTTGCGTGACTGCCATGCGCAAAGCACGACCAAACGCCTTAAATATCGTTTCGGCTTGGTGATGCGAATTATGGCCTTTTAAATTATCAATATGCAATGTGACATTCGCGTGATTCACAAAACCCTGAAAAAATTCATGCACCAAGTCGACATCAAAGTCGCCAATAGCAGCACGTGTAAATTCGCAGTTAAATTCCAACCCCGGGCGGCCTGACAAATCTAATACCACGCGGCTCAAAGCCTCATCCAGCGGAACATAGGCATGTCCATAACGATTTATACCTTTTTTATCGCCCACTGCTTTTGCAAAAGCCTGACCTAAAGTAATACCGATGTCTTCAACCGTATGATGTGCGTCAATGTGTAAATCACCTTTGGCTTGAACGTTAATGTCCATCATACCGTGACGCGAAATCTGATCGAGCATATGGTCTAAAAAACCAAGCCCTGTATTAAGCTGCGAAGTACCATTGCCATCAATATTAATGGAAACAGTGATTTGGGTTTCTAAGGTGTTGCGTGTGACGTCAGCTGTGCGCATGGGTAACTTAAATGAAAACAATCAATAATTTAACGGTATTTTAACTCAAACTATCGGCTAGGCGCAAAATTGCCATAAATAAACCCAACAAATAAAAAGCCGACTATTAAGTCGGCTTTTTATCATGCTAAATAGGTTTTAGCTTATGTACTAATTACTGTGCTGCTGCCTCTGGTGCCGCTTCAGCTGCTGGAGCCATTTCTTCTGCTGGCGCTGCTTCCATTGGAGCTTCTTCCATCGGAGCCGCTTCCATTGGTGCTTCAGCTGTTGGCATCGCTTCTTCTACTACTGGAGCAGAATCTGCAGGCATTTCGTCTGTTGAATTGCCGCCTTTAAGTAAAAATAAACCAATTAAAATAGCCGCTGCGATTAAAACATAAGGTAAATATTTACCCATTCCGCCAGCTGATGCTGAGCTACCGCGCGCTAAACCTGTGATTTCAGCTGCTGAAGCGGCTGGATCTGCTGCGCCGTAAATCGCCGCACCTGCAACCACAATATCTGCACCTGCATCTACTACTTGACGCACTGTTGCAGCTTTAACACCGCCAGCAACAGAAACTTTAGCGCCAGTATTTAAACCAGTCACCATTGTTAAGTCGTTAAAAGGTGTTTGACCAGCCGCTTGTTGATCCAAACCAGTGTGAACGCCAATGATGTGTGCGCCTAATTTAGCTACTTCTAATGTACGTGCTTTTTTGTCAGCAACGTTAATCAAATCAACTTGCGCCATTTTGCCGTATTTGTTGGCAACGTCGATTACGCCTTTGATTGTACCGATATCAGCAGTACCTAAAACTGTACAGATATCCGCACCAGCTTTGTAGAATGGCTCAGCTTCGTAGAAGCCAGCATCCATGGTTTTTAAATCAACTAAGATTTTGTTGTTTGGGAATTTAGCACGTAATGTTTTTAACAATTCAATACCGTTGTGCTTAATGCAAGGTGTACCGATTTCTAAAATATCTACGTGTGGTGCTACTTTAGTTGCTAATGCAACTGTTGCGTCAAAATCTAGTGAATCTAATGCCATTTGGGTTTGTGCCATGGTGCCTATTCCTCCGAGCTCGCGAATAATTTAATAAAGGTGGGTCGATTAAAATTATTTGATTAAAAAGTTAATATTCTGTAGTTATTTGGTTTTAATTCAACGTAATTTTACAAAATACTATTTGCACATTTTGTACATTTCAGCATCATAACCGCAATTGATTATTTATTTCAACAATTTGCTTATATTTTGATTACGAAACAAGCACTTTAACGAAGTTAAGTACTGTTTGAGAACTTAATGTGTATTTAGAATCAATTTAAGCGCACGAATGAGTGTAATTGATTGTGCGTCTGTGCCGATAGTGATACGCAAATATGGCGCAACTCGGCTAGGCTTTTTAAAATGCCTCACGATAATATTGTGTTCCCTTAATTTTTCCGCCAATGTGCTGCCATCCACTGTACCATGCTTGGTGAATATAAAATTAGCGCCTGATGGCATACTGTCAAAATTTAGCGTTTTTAAGTCGTTAACCAAGGCTTGTCTCGTTGCTATCACTTTGGCGCAAGTTTGTTCAAAATAATCACTATCTTGCATGGCAGCAACTGCGCCCGCTTCGGCAAAGCGGTCGATTGGGTAAGAATTAAAACTATCTTTAACGCGCATTAAAGCTTCAATTAAGTCTTTGTTTCCTAAAGCGTATCCAACACGCAAGCCTGCTAAAGAACGTGCTTTGGACAGCGTGTGCGTAACCAATAAATTAGGATAAGTATTAATCAGCTTAACTGCAGATTCAGTACCAAAATCTACATAAGCCTCATCGATGACTACAACCGAGTGCGTATTTTGACGCAGTAGTTTTTCAATTTCAGCAAGTGCTAACGGAATACCTGTTGGCGCATTAGGATTGGGGAAAATAATGCCGCCGTTTGGACGTGCATAATCGTGAATATCAATTTTAAACTGTTTATCTAAGGCAATAGTTTCATACTTAATGCCGTACAAACCGCAATAAACAGGATAAAAACTATAGCTAATATCAGGGAATAGTAGGGGTTTTTCATGCTTTAACAAAGCCTGAAATACATGCGCCAACACTTCATCAGAGCCATTACCCACAAATACCTGATTGATCTGCAGACCAAAGTTTTCTGCAATTGCCGTTTTTAATTTATCTGAATTGGGGTCTGGATAAAGCCTTAAGCTATCAGCAGCTTCCAACTTCAGCGCCTCAATCACTTTGGGACTTGGTCCGTAGGGATTTTCATTGGTGTTGAGCTTAACCAGATTACTCAGTTTAGGCTGCTCACCTGGCACGTAAGGCGTTAATTGATGAACAACATCACTCCAAAATTTACTCATAAAATATGTTAATTATTTCAAACGATATTCAGCAGATTGAGCATGCGCAGTTAAGCCTTCGCCATGCGCTAAAATAGAAGCGATTTTGCCCAATTTTTGTGCGCCATCAGATGACACCATAATCAAGCTAGAGCGTTTTTGGAAATCGTAAACACCTAATGGTGAGCTAAAACGTGCAGTGCGCGATGTTGGCAATACATGATTTGGCCCAGCACAGTAATCACCTAATGCTTCACAAGTGTCACGCCCCATAAAAATAGCGCCCGCATGTTTGATTTTTTTGCTCATCTCAAGCGGATTTTCGACCGACAGTTCCAAATGTTCTGGCGCGATGTAATTACTAATTTCAATCGCTTCGTCTAAATCTTTAGTCAGAATCAATGCACCACGATCTGAAATTGAGGTATTGATAATCTCTTTGCGCGGCATGGTTTCTACCAGATTTTGCATGCTGTCAGCAACCGCATCTAAAAACGCCGCATCTGGACTTAACAATATGGATTGCGCCAATTCATCATGTTCCGCTTGGCTGAATAGGTCCATCGCAATCCAATCAGGATTGGTCTTACCATCGCAAATCACTAAAATTTCTGACGGCCCAGCAACCATATCAATGCCGACCACACCAAATACGCGGCGTTTTGCAGCCGCCACATAAGCGTTACCTGGTCCAACAATTTTATCCACTTGAGGTACCGTTTGTGTGCCATAAGCCATCGCGCCAACAGCCTGCGCGCCACCTATACAAAATACGCGATCCACACCTGCAATTGCCGCTGCCGCAAGCACCAGCGCATTTTTTTCGCCATTGGGTGTTGGCACGACCATAATTAACTCTTGAACGCCCGCTACTTTTGCTGGAATCGCATTCATTAAAACAGAAGATGGATAAGCGGCTTTTCCGCCTGGCACGTATAAGCCAACACGGTCTAACGCAGTCACTTGCTGGCCGAGTAAAGTACCATCTGCCTCAGTGTAACTCCATGATTGCGTGATTTGCTTTTCATGATAGCTTTTTACTCTATCAGCAGCTGCCTGCAAAGCGGCTCGCTGATCCGTTGGCAATCCATTTAATGCCGCATGCAATTCAGCTTGGCTAATTTCTAACTCAGCTAATTGAGTAGCGTTAGTTTTATCAAAACGATTGGTATATTCCAGCACCGCAGCATCACCGCGGGCTTTTACATCTTTTAATATATTGGCCACAACCACGTCAATACTGTCATCCTGCGCAGTTTCAAACGCCAATAAGGCTTTTAAATCCGCATCAAATGTCGATTCTTTTGTGGATAAACGTCTAATCTTCATGACTGAATACTTTCACATTTCTTTTAAATACTTAACACTATAAATAGACCGAATTTTACGCTGGCAGAGCGATTGCGCTAGCAAAACTGTCAATAATCGGCTGCAATTGTGCACGATTTAGCTTTAACGATGCTTGATTCACAACTAAACGCGAGCTGATATCGCCCACAAACTCCACTGCTTTGAGGTTATTGGCGCGCAAAGTGCCGCCTGTGCTGACTAAATCGACAATCACATCCGCCAAACCCACCAACGGGCCAAGCTCCATTGAACCGTATAATTTGATCAAATCCACATGCATGCCTTTAGCCGCAAAATGCTCGCGCGCGGTTTTAACATATTTTGTCACCACTTTAAGTCGCGCACCTTGGCGAATACTGGCTTCATAATCAAAGCCTTCACGTACTGCGACCATCATTTTACATTTGGCGATTTGCAAATCCAGCGGCTGATATAAACCTTCACCGCCATGCTCATCTAGCACGTCTTTACCCGCAATGCCTAAATCAGCTGCGCCGTATTGCACATAGGTCGGCACATCGGTTGCGCGCACAATAATCAAACGCACGTCATCACGATTGGTACCAATAATTAATTTGCGTGAAGATTCTGGATCTTCAGCCGCTTGAATACCCGCCGCCGCCAGTAATGGAGCAGTTTCTTCAAAAATTCGGCCTTTACTTAATGCAATTGTAATCATGATTTTTTACTTGTTTTTTAGTGTTAAGTCCGCGTGCATTAATGCGCACGGCGCACTTTTGCACCTAATTTTGTTAACTTCTCTTCTAAATACTCATAGCCGCGGTCTAGATGATAGATGCGCTCAATCACGGTTTCGCCTCTGGCAACCAAGCCTGCTAACACCAAACTAGCAGAAGCACGCAAATCGGTCGCCATCACAATGGCGCCGTCTAAATATTCCACACCTTTGACCAGAGCAGTATTGCCATCGATGCTAATATCGGCGCCTAGACGCTGCATTTCTTGCACATGCATAAAGCGATTTTCAAAAATAGTTTCAGTTACTTTTGCCACGCCTGTTGCAATGGTATTTAGCGCCATAAATTGCGCTTGCATATCGGTTGGGAAGGCAGGATGCGGCGCAGTACGAATATTCACGGCTTTTAAATTGCCATCACTTTTCACCGTAATCGTGCTTGCGTCGCTGGTTACTTCAGCACCCGCATCGCGTAATTTTTCAATCACCGCGTCCAGCAAATCTGCGCGCGCATTCAGCAATTTTACTTTTCCGCCTGTCATTGCGGCTGCCACCATATAAGTGCCTGCCTCAATCCGATCGCAAACTATATTGTGATTTGCGCCATGTAATTTTTCTACGCCCACAATCGTAATCACATCAGTGCCAGCACCTGTGATATTGGCGCCCATTTTAATCAAGCACTCTGCCAAATCGACCACCTCTGGTTCTTTTGCGGCATTTTCCAATACCGTTGTTCCCTCTGCCAAGCTAGCGGCCATCATCAAGTTTTCAGTACCGGTTACTGTGACCATATCCATGTAGTAGCGTGCGCCTTGCAGGCGACGATTAGGCAAGTGCAAAGTGCTGGCTTGAATATAGCCGTGCGTAATATGGATTGCTGCACCCATGGCTTGCAAGCCTTTGATGTGCAAATCTACTGGACGCGAACCAATCGCACAACCGCCTGGCAATGACACACGCGCCGTGCCAAAACGGGCCAACAGTGGGCCTAACACCAAGATGGAAGCACGCATGGTTTTCACCATTTCATAGGTCGCCTCAAACGATTGCACGTCTGAGGCATCTAGGCTGACTTTATCTGCTACACGTGCAATTTTGACACCCATAGTATCCAGTAGCTTAATGGTAGTATCAATATCTTTTAACGCGGCAACGCTGCTTAAATGTAATGGCGTTTCTGCCAATAACGATGCGCATAAAATCGGCAATGCTGCATTTTTTGCGCCAGATACTGTTACTTCGCCGTTAAGCTTGTAGCCACCTTCAATAATGAGCTTGTCCAAAACTAAGCCGTTTCAGCTAACAAAGTTTGCAACTCACCACTCTCGTACATGGCGCGCATAATGTCTGATCCGCCTAAAAATTCGCCGTTTACATACAACTGAGGAATCGTTGGCCAATTAGCGTATTGTTTAATGCCTTCCCGAATCGCTTGGTCTTGTAACACATCGACCGCCACGTATTGTGCGTTGCAAGCATCCAAAATTTGAGTCGCCATATTCGAAAAACCACATTGCGGGAATTTTGGACTACCTTTCATATACAACACTACTTTATTGCTTGTTACCGTTTGTTTAATTTGTGCTTGCGTATCCATTTACTTCTCCTTGCTTCATTTTTGATTTATCTATTTGAGGCTGCAGCCCATGCCTCTGGTGTGTAGGTTTTCATTGATAG
>JAKFVB010000037.1 GCA_021732405.1 Methylotenera sp. | reverse complement strand
CGCAACAGATTCAAGAAAGGAGAGTAAAACAAATGACGTAAACCCAATTTAAGCGTTAGAATAAAATACTCAAGGGTGGGTCAATATTCGATGCATTTGCTGGGTCAAATTTAGATGCAATTTAACAGCGCTACGGTTAACGGAGTTTTCCTCATTTGATGAGTCAGAAGTAGATCAACAAAAAATTGAAAGAACAAATTTAGTTAATATTTTGAGAACAGAATAATGGATATTTTATTTGTATTGATTCCACTTTCAGTAATGATGGCAATATTCGTGCTTGGTGGTCTGTGGTGGGCAGTATACCGAGGACAATTTGAAGACGTTGAGGAAGATGGCCGTAGAATCTTTGAAATTGACCAGTAAAAATTAAACGATTAATGAATGCTTAAAGCATGTTTAGATTAACCAAATAATTACAAGTCGCAAGCATTCTAAAATATAACCTCTGGACTTCACCCGATTTAAGACTGTTAACGGCCCATTGCAGTGATACCAAAAACAAAGCTGGTCAGCAGCAATGGAGGACAAAGCTTTCATTCACTTAAAGTTTTAATATTTCTACAATTGGCTTAAAGCTTATCTTCATAAAAATTTACAGAATTTTATATAACCAAAGAATCTCATACTCATGAGAAACATAGCAGATTTTGAATTTTCAGTTATTAAAAATTTATCATTCGTCGTCATCAAACAAATTCATATTAGATTCTTAGCATAGTAAAACGGATTTTTATATTTCAGTTAGACGACTGGTCTAATCTATGCAATAATGCGCTTATGGGTAACAAACTTCCAACCACAAAATCTAGTGATACACGTCAGCAAATTTTAGACACAGCCAAGGATATCATCCTAGGCAAGGGCTTTGCTGCTGTCGGCCTCAACGAAATACTCTCTGCTGCAGGGGTGCCTAAGGGGTCGTTCTATCACTATTTCAAATCCAAAGAGCAGTTTGGCGACGCATTGCTGGAAAATTACTTTGACGATTATTTGCAGATGTTAGAACACTTACTCAAAGATGACGGCAGTTCAAATTCCAGCCGACTGCTCAAGTTTTTTCAATCATGGTTGGACACCCAATCTAGCGACGCCACAACAGATAAATGCTTAATTGTTAAATTGAGCGCAGAAGTGACCGATCTCTCCGAAGCTATGCGTATTACGTTAAAAAACGGTACTGATCGTGTCATCGCGTGTCTTACCAACTGCTTGCAAGAAGGCATTCGTAAAGGTGAGTTTCCTGCCAACCTGGATGTAAATGCTGTCACGGCAGAAATCTATTATATGTGGGTTGGTGCAACACTTTTGACCAAGGTCAGTCGCACACGCGCTGCCTTGGAATGCGCCATGAGTGCTACGAAAATAAGACTTGGACTTAACTAAGCTGGCTTTTTTATTTGGCACAACACTAGCCGACTGGTCTAATAATTTTAATGTTTAAGGAGTTTTTATGCTGAATTTTGATTTTTATAATCCGACACGTATCGCTTTCGGTAAAGGCAAGGTCGCTGAAATCGACAAGTTAGTGCCACCTGAGGCTCGCGTTTTGATTATTTACGGCGGTAACAGTGCCAAGAAGAATGGAACACTTGATGAAGTGCAGGCTGCTCTGGGTAACCGCGTATTTGAGATGTTTGGTGGCGTTGAGCCAAATCCAACCTATGAAACCATGATGAAAGCTGTGGCACAGGTCAAGACCAACAAGCTCGATTTCCTTCTGGCAGTTGGTGGTGGCTCCGTGATTGACGGCACCAAATTTGTCGCAGCTGCGGTGTATACCGAGGGTGACCCATGGGAAATTTTGCTCCAGCGCGGTGCAAATGTTAAAAAATCCATGCCTTATGGCACGGTGCTGACCTTGCCTGCTACAGGCTCTGAAATGAACGACGGCTCAGTGGTCTCACGCATTGAAACCTCATCCGGTTTGCAGGATAAACTCTATTTCACCAGTGAACATGTGTTTCCAAAGTTCTCCGTACTCGACCCAAGCAAGAGTTTCACCCTACCTCCGCGCCAGTTGGCTAATGGCGTGGTGGACGCATACACCCATATCATGGAGCAATACCTGACCTACCCCGTTGGCGCCCGCGTGCAGGACCGCTTTGCGGAAGGGTTGTTGCAGACGCTGATTGAAGTTGGACCTAAAGTTCTTCAAAACCCACAAGATTACGATATGCAAGCCAATTTCATGTGGGTGGCCACGCTATCCTTAAATGGCTTGATCGGCTCTGGTGTGCCAAGCGATTGGGCGACGCACATGATTGGCCACGAAATCACCGCACTGCATGGTTTGGATCACGCACAAACGCTAGCTATCATTTTACCGAGCATGCTCAGCCTGCGTCGCGATGCCAAGCGCGCCAAGCTACTGCAATATGCCGAACGCGTTTGGCATATCAGTGAAGGTACGGAAGATGCGCGTATTGAAGCGGCCATTCAGAATACCCGATCATTTTTTGAGAGCCTAAATGTACCAACGCGATTATCTGCCTATGACATTAGCGCAGATGCCATTCCTGCCATGCTGTCACAGCTGGAAAGTCATGGCATGGTCGAGCTCGGTGAACACAAGGATGTGACGCTGGATAAGAGCAGGGAGGTGCTGGAAGCAAGTATTTAGATTATTATTAAAGCGGATAAAGTGTGACAGCACATATCCAAAACCTTCGTGTTATTTTTATTAGGAGTGATCATGAACAAGAAATTAGCCCTGTATGTACGTTTGAATGCAAAGCCAGGAAAGGAAGCGGCACTGGAAGCATTTCTGAAATCCGCACTGCCGCTGGTGGAAAACGAGCCGGAAACCGCTACCTGGTACGCACTCAAATTTGGCCCTGCCACCTTTGGCATTTTTGACACCTTTATGGATGAACATGGCCGACAAGCGCATTTGACCGGGAAAATCGCTGAGGCACTGATGGCGAATGCCGCAGACTTGTTGGCCGAGATGCCGGTGATCGAAACCGTGGATTTACTGGCAGTCAAAGGCCAGGCATAAATCAGTTTTTGGCTACGTAGATAGCTCCTTCCCTGGTTATTTCGGGCCTACACTGGCACATCGCTTTCCTCCCTTTTGTGATGTGCCAGCGTTTTTTCTTATAGAGCAGAATGTATACACCTAATCCAAATCAATCGCCGACAGCCAACCGCGGCTGGCAGCGTGTATTCCAGCGCGGCAAACTCACACTCGGCATCATGTTCCCGATCGAGGCCTTCGAGCGCGACCAGCCGACCATGCACAACCAGGTAGCGCTGGCGCAGTTTGCCGAAAAATCCGGTTTTGCCAGCCTCGGTTTTCGTGATGTGCCGCTTAAAGACCCGAATTTTGGCGATGTCGGCCAAATATTCGACCCCTGGGCCTATCTCGGGTACATGGCCGCGCAAACCTCAGAAATCGCATTGTTAACGGCGTCCATCATTCTGCCGTTACGTCACCCGATTCATATCGCCAAAGCCGCCGTCAGCATAGACCGTCTGTCTAATGGCCGATTATTAATGGGTGTTGCTACGGGTGACAGAGTGGTGGAGTTTCCGGCCTTTAATGTAGATTTTGAGTCGCGCGGTGCGATGTTTCGAGAAGAAATCGAGTTGCTCAAGATCTATTGGTCAGAGTTATTTCCGCAAGTCAGTAGTAGCTTCGGCGATCTGCAAGCTGCCGATGTGATCCCCAAGCCGATCGCTTCGCATGTACCCTTGCTTGTTACTGGCCACAGCCAGCAGGATTTGGCTTGGATAGCGCGAAACGCTGATGGCTGGATGAGCTACCCTCGCAATATTGAGGCACAGGCCCAAGTGGTGGCGCGCTGGCGTGATTCCGTTGAAGCAGAACTACCAGGACAATACAAACCATTTACACAGTCTTATTTTATTGATCTTGCCGACAGCCCGAATGAAGCAGCAACGCCTATTCATCTGGGTCACCGGCTCGGCAGGAATGCCTTGCTGATGCATCTGCGTGCTAGCAAACGCATTGGTGTAGATCACTTGATATTCAATTTGAAATATGGAAAACGTGCAGCTGACGAAGTGCTGCAGGAACTGGCAGAGTTCGTGCTGCCAGAATTTATGTGACACATAAGCGCAGGCGAGGATGCCTGCGCCACTAAAACAGGAGACACCATGAAAGCCGTTGCATTAACCAGATATTTACCTATCAGCGATCCTGAATCACTGATGGACGTCGAATTGCACAAACCCGTGGCAACCGGTCGCGATCTTCTGGTGAAGATCCACGCCATTGCAGTCAACCCTGTCGATACTAAGGTGCGTAAGCCTAAAGACAAGCTGGAAATAACACCCAAAATTCTAGGTTGGGATGCCGCTGGTGAAGTCGTCGAAGCCGGGCCAGATTGCACGCTGTTCAAGACTGGCGACAAAGTGTTTTATGCGGGTGACATCACGCGCTCGGGCTGCAATGCCGAATACCAGCTCATAGATGAGCGCATAGTCGGGCACATGCCGCAGAGCTTGAGTTTTGAGCAGGCGGCAGCTTTGCCGCTGACCGCAGTGACAGCTTGGGAATCACTGTTCGACCGCCTGGGCATTGCGCTTGATATAGCGCAGAACCGCAATAAAAACCTGCTTATCATAGGCGGTGCGGGCGGCGTGGGTTCGATTGCCATCCAACTCGCGAACAAACTGGCGGGATTGACCGTGGTAGCCACGGCATCGCGGCCTGAGACCGTACGCTGGGTGCAGGAATTAGGCGCACAGTATGTCATCAATCATAAGCATGACCTAGTGACGCAAATGCGCGAAATCGGCATTCCCCAACCAGATTATATTTTTTGCTGCAACGATACCGATGGCTATTTTTCTGTCATGGCCGAGCTCATCAAGCCGCAAGGCAAGATTTGCTCGATTGTCGAAACCGCACAGCCGGTGGACCTTAATCTGCTCAAGAATAAGAGCGCGACCTTCGCATGGGAGCTGATGTTTACACGTTCCATGTTTCAGACCGCCGACATGACAGAACAGCACCTTATCCTCGACCGCATTGCCAAACTGGTGGATGAGGGTGTGCTGAAGACCACGCTCAATGAAACCCTATCACCCATCAATGCTACCAATCTGCGTAAGGCGCACGCTCAGCTCGAAGCAGGTGGCACCATAGGCAAGATCGTGTTGAAAGGCTGGCATTAAATTATAAATAGTATTTTCACACTATTTTTTACATTATCAGGAGATAAAAATGTCACGTGTCGTCAGATTCCACCAAACCGGTGGGCCAGAAGTATTACAGATAGCAGATGAACAAGTCGCCTCACCAGGCAAGGGTGAGGTGCAGATCAAGGTGCATGCCATCGGACTCAATCGTGCCGAAGTCATGTTTCGCAATGGTCAGTATCTGGAAACACCGCAACTGCCAGCGAGGCTCGGCTATGAGGCGGCAGGCATAATCAATGCGGTGGGCGAGGATGTGACTGATTTCAAGATAGGTGATGCGGTCAGCACGGTTCCGGCGTTTTCGCAGAATCAGTATGGCGTGTATGGTGAGTTGGCGAATGTGCCCGCATTTGCCGTGGTCAAGCATCCACCATCACTTTCTTGGCCGGAAGCTTCCGCCATCTGGATGCAATATATGACTGCCTACGGCGCATTGGTGGAGTTTGCCGATACCAAAGTCGGTGAGTTTGTGCTGATTCCGGCGGCATCCAGTAGCGTGGGTGTGGCAGCTATCGAGATTGCCAATCTACTGGGTGCCATTCCTGTTGCTTTGACGCGCACCAGCAGCAAGCGCGAGGCTTTGCTCAAGGCCGGTGCCAAGCATGTGATTGCGACGGAAGAACAAGACCTGGTGACCGAAGTGAACCGCATTACCAATAATAAAGGTGCACGCGTGGTGTTCGATCCGGTTGGCGGGCCGACCATCAGCAAACTGGCAGAAGCGACAGCCCAAAGCGGCATTATTTTCCAGTATGGCGCGCTAAGTACAGAGCCGACGCCATTGCCGCTGTTCCCCGTGCTCGCCAAGCAATTAACCATACGCGGGTATACCCTATTTGAAATCAGCACTCATCCTGAACGCATGGCACGCGCCAAAGCCTTCATTGTGCAAGGGTTGACTGAAGGCAAGCTGAAACCGCTGGTGGCCAAAACCTTTCCGCTAGCGCAGATTGTCGAAGCACACCGCTATATGGAATCCAACCAGCAGATCGGCAAAATTGTGGTGACAGTTTAGCGCTATTAGCAACTGCATAGGCGCTTTGCAGTCGGTTGGGCAGTCACGTTTGAGTGCCGAAATGAAGCCTCCACGATGAAAGTATACAAACATAGAATCTGGGGGCGTTAATGGTGGATTTTGTTTAGCAAGCTCACCCTAACCCTTTAGCGGGACGCCTGACGGTGCTCATGCATTCAACTGTTGAAGGTCAGTTAAGGGACGATTAGAGTCGGTTATTCTAACAGCTCATATAATTCTAAAGAGAAAGTCAGCTTAATCCTGTCTACTTTCAGTTTAAGGATATTAGGAGTATTTGAACTGCTATTTTAACTTTATTCCGGGATGGGGTTTTATGAAGGTCGAAAATGGATTCCGCGATGACATTCTGACTGTATCAGCAATCTTAATTCTACTTTTTATTTATGAGCATATATGACCCATAGCTGAACTTCATATATATATTCAAAACAACTCTTCACATTTATGCATTTAAATGTGACAATGTATGCAACTTAAATTAAAGAGGCATATATGAACGTATCGTCATTATTTGAAAAAGTCCAATTAGGCGACTTGTTTTTACCCAATCGAATTGTATTACCGCCATTAACTCGCTGCCGTAGCTCTCAACCGGGAAATGTGCCAAATGAATTAATGGCAAGTTACTATAAACAACGCTCTACTGCAGGTTTTATGGTTACAGAAGGTACACAGATTGAAACACGTGGGCAAGGCTACGCTTGGACACCAGGCATACACTCAGAGGAGCAAATAGAAGGTTGGAAGAAAGTAACGAACGCTGTACACGAAAGTGGTGGAATTATTTTTTGCCAACTTTGGCATGTTGGCCGAGTATCCCATTGCGAGTTACAACCAAACGGAGATGCACCAGTAGCACCATCAGCCATTCAAGCTAAGTCTGTAAAGGTATTCATCGAGACTGGACCTGGCGAAGGTGCTTTGGTTGAACCAAGCATGCCTCGTGAACTGACAACCGAAGAAGTTAAAGAATTGGTTAAGGTATATCGTCAAGCTGCTAAAAACGCAAAGTTGGCTGGATTTGACGGTGTTGAGCTTCATTCCGCAAACGGTTATTTGCTAAACCAATTCATTTCTGAGCACACGAATCACAGAACGGACGAATACGGTGGCTCGCTAACCAATAGACTTCGCTTTTTAAGAGAGGTTACTGAAGCTGTTATCGACGTGTTTGGGCGTAATCGAGTAGGTGTAAGATTCGCTCCACTGTTTACCACCACTACAGAAGACCGCGTTTATCTTGGCCTAGTAGAAAGTAACCCTCATGAAACCTACATTCGTGCTGCTGAAATGTTGAAAGATCTTGGTATTGCATACATATCGATCGCAGAGGCAGATTGGGACAACAGCCCAGACTTGCCTGAAACATTTAGACGTGATTTACGTAAAACATTTGAGGGTGCGATAATTTATGCAGGTCGTTATACCGTAGAGAAGGCACTGACAGTAAATTCAAAAGGCTACGGTGATTTATATGCATTTGGTAAACCATTTATAGCAAACCCCGATTTACCGTATCGAATTCTAAAAGGATTATCGTTTAATCAAGTGCATAATCATACTCTTTATGGTGGTGGTGAAGCAGGATACATTGATTATCCATTCAGCACATAATGATCAACTTTAATAGTGGGCTTTCCCACTGGCAATAAGGTGAGAGTAAGATGGATTTAAATGAAGCATTAAAAATGCTAGCTAACCCTACAAGACGTGCAATATTGGCTTGGTTAGCTAATCCTAATGAGGCGTTTAAGGACTACACACAACTTTACCCATACGAGATGTATGGGGTGTGTGCAAGCTTGATTCAGGACAAGGTTGGGCTATCGCAACCTGCCACATCATTATGTTTGAAAGCGTTGCAAGATGCGAACTTGGTCGAATCAACTAAGGTTGGTAAATGGACATACTACAAACGTAACTCGACGGTGGTAGAGCAAGTTCTAGCTACCTTACGTGAAGTATTAAGTGAATAGTGAGGTTGTTATGTCTAGCGGAACTCTAATCAATCAAATAGACCAAATTAGCTCAAATTTGAATGACTGCTATGGGCGGTTTCAAGTCGGCACTTTCGGCCCAAAGCCGTCATTCAAAAATTTCCCATTTAAGTTAATCTAGAATGTTCTCGCCCCTCCATAAATATGATTTAAAGTTGCATCATAAATACCACTTATATTATACTTCTGGATATGCAGCTCACTCAGTATTCAGATATTGGCTTACGTCTTTTGATGTATCTCGCTAACGAGCGAAGAGAAGCACCTGCTATCACATTAGCAGAAGTCTCAAATCAGTTTAACATTCCAAGGAATCATCTAGCTAAGGTTGCTGGTAAGTTGGTTAAGTATAGTTGGATTGAGGCTATTAGAGGAAGATCTGGAGGTCTGCGTTTAGCCATAGAGCCTTCTAATATCAATATAGGTCAGGTATTAAGAGTGCTTGAAGGGCATACCGAAGTAATTAATTGTGAAAAGCTTCAATGTAAACTTAAAGCTGGATGTGAACTAAAGATAGCACTTGCCAACGCTTATGTGGCCTTTTTTAATGTCCTAGATCAACATACGTTAGCAGATGTAACAAATGGCTTAGCAGCTACAGAGATTGTCAAAATGCATAAAGGGTTTATGCAAATTTATCTAGATAGCTCCACAGTTCACTAAGAGAGCAGTCCATTGTACTGCTCTTAATTTTAATTTAAATGTGGTATTTATAATGCTTATTAAGAAGCGAATACTATACTCAAAAACGAAAAGGAAATTATGTTAAGCGAACAAACCATTGCCATTGTTAAATCCACAGCTCCTACCTTGCAGGAAAATGGGGAAACCCTGACCAGGCATTTTTATAAACGGATGTTCTCACATAATCCAGAAGTGGCACCTTTTTTTAATCCCGCTAATCAAGCAGCTGGCCTGCAGCAAAAGGCTTTGGCTAGTGCCATTTGTGCCTATGCAGCCAATATCGACAATCTGGAAGTATTAGGCGGCGCAGTTGAGTTGATTGCACAGAAGCATGTATCTCTACAAATTAAGCCTGAACATTACCCTATAGTGGGAGAAAACTTACTTGCTTCCATCAGAGAAGTGCTAGGTGAAGGCGCAACTGACGAAGTAGTCTGTGCGTGGGGAGAGGCTTATGGATTTTTAGCAGATATTATGATTGGCCGAGAAAAACAAATTTACACTGAGCATGCCGATATGCCCGGTGGTTGGGAAGGATTCAAGTCATTCCGCGTTGCTAAAAAAGAAAGAGAAAGCGACGTTATTACGTCTTTCTATCTTGAGCCCGCAGATGGTAGTGAATTGCCAAAATTCAAGCCAGGGCAATATATTACAACTAGGGTTCAAACGCCTTGCGGCCATACCACCATGCGTAATTACAGCCTTTCAGATAAACCTGGACAAGTTTGGTTCCGGATTAGTGTTAAGCGGGAAATAGACTTGAAAGCCGGGACGCCCGATGGATTCGTATCTAATTTTTTACATGATGAAATTGAAGTGGGTTCTACACTTCAAATAGCGGCACCCTGCGGTGAGTTTTTTTTGGATCTCACTGAGAAACATGAACGTCCTTTAGTACTGTTAGCTGCAGGCGTTGGCATCACACCGGTATTTAGCATGCTGCTAAGTGCGTTAGAAGCCATGCCGGGGCGCCAAGTTATATTCATTCATGGTAGCCTCAATGAAGCATCGCAAGCATTTAAAAAAGTGATCGATGATCTTGCCATAAAACATTCAAATCTAAAAATTCATTACCGTTACAGTAACCCTATAAATGACATTAGTAGTGATGGGAATGTAGATACAGGATATATTGATGCGGCACTCATTGAATCCAAGGTGCCTCAACGTGATGCTGACTACTATTTCTGTGGCCCGCAACCATTTATGGTCAAAATATATCATGAGTTATTGACTTGGGGTATTCCAGCCTCGCAGGTACATTTTGAGTTTTTTGGTCCTCGTCAGGAACTAGAAATGCCTAAAGAAAAAATGAAGTGCCCTTTTTGACATGCTTGGCAATAAAACACTTAGAAAATAGATGTAGATTTGTACTAACTAAACATTGTTTATTAAGTAATTTTTGAAGATAAGACAAGGTCAATGTCGCACTGTCACTCTAATGAAGGGCTGTTATGCAGATTCCAATAAAGCAAACCAATCAATTAGATGTCAAAAAGTTTGCATTGTTTAATCTTGGATTTCGCCCATTCTTTTTAGGGGCGAGTTTTTTTGCGATGATTTCCATTGCAACTTGGATGCTGGTGTACTTTTCCTATGTATCCATTGCCATAGAGAATATCTCTGTTAGTCAATGGCATGCACATGAAATGCTGTATGGCTATAGCATGGCAGTAGTTGCAGGATTTTTACTCACTGCAGTTAAAAATTGGACAGGTATTCCAACATTATTTGGTAGGCCCTTAATGCTACTTTTTCTTCTTTGGTGTGTAGCAAGATTGCTATTTTTGTTTGGCTCATCATTTTTGCTTTGGGTAGCAGTTACAGACTTACTGTTTGGGCTGATGCTCATCATTGCTATCACCCTCCCAACTGTTAAAGCAAAACAATGGAAGCAACTCGCTGTGGTAAGTAAAGTGACGCTATTATGGATAGGCAACATTGCTTTCTATCTTGGTAGCTTCGGCATACTCACAAACGGTATGCAATATGCAATTATCGGTGCCGTTTTATTATTTATTGGCCTAATTTTGATGATAGGACGACGCGTCATTCCGTTTTTTATTGAAAGGGGCAACGAAACTAAAGTGCAGTTAAAACAATATCAATGGCTAGACTTAAGCATATTGACGCTGTTTGTGGCGTTATTCTTAAATGCTATCTTTATCAATAATGCCTTTTTAACAACGCTATTTGCGTGGTCTTTATTTGCTTTAAATGGCTACCGTTTAACCAATTGGCATATTTCAAGCATATGGCGTGTGCCTTTGTTGTGGAGCTTGTATGTATCGGCTTGGCTGATTAATATAGGATTTTTGTTTTATGGGTTGCCAAGTCAACACGGCAGTTTATCCATACTCACCTTGCATCTATTTACTATAGGCGGTATCGGCTTAATGACACTCAGCATGATGTCACGTGTGGCTTTAGGCCATACTGGACGAGACATTAAAAAGCCTTCATATTGGATAGCGCTAGCGTTTGCAACACTTATTGCAAGCGCACTACTGCGTGCAATCGTCCCGATGTTCACCTCTCAGGTTTATTCGTTCTGGGTGATAGCTGCTTCATTTTTATGGATATTCAGTTTTGCAATTTTCGTACTCATCTATACACCAATATTGCTAAAACCAAGAACTGATGGAGTTTTTGGTTAGGGTTTATCTGAATGAATAGCATACTTATAAGCGCCTCAGCAGAATTGTAACCAGAAGGGATGAGTTCTCTATGGCTTTTACGGAATGAGGTTCTGCGTCAGATAGATAAACCATGCTTCCTGCCCGCATTGTCTGCGTTCGACCATGGGCCTCAATCTCCACTAACCCTTCTAAACATTGTATTGTGCATGCCCCAGCCGCTGTATGCTCTGGCGTCGTTTGGCCTGTTGTTAACACAAATCGAAAAACCTCAAGGTGGTCTGCTCTTACCAGAGTGATTGAAGTCGTCTGGCTCGGATTCCCATCAAGCGATAGAATATCAATTAATTCACCAGATGCTGCGTGCGGAATAGACAAGTAGTGCCTTCCAAAGTATAGAGGTTAGATGCAAATCACATATATAAATGAGTGGACCTAGTTTGGATCAATTTTATCTCAAAACTTATGTTCGGTTCTAACATATTTTGAAAGAGACAACAATCCACTTGAATTTAATACTTATTGTCGCATTAACAATGTACGATACAGAACAAGATAATTATGCAGAATTAGATATAGCTTCGTTATTTTTGTAATTTTTGCCTTTAAAAAGCCTATAGCGAATGAACTGCATCAAAGGGATATTATGAACAGCACGAAGAAATTGTGGATATATCTCGGCATATTATTAATTCTATCTTTTAGTGTTTTGCTTTGGACTGGATCCGAAATCTATCGAGAAGCCCCACCCATGCCAAAACAGGTAGTCAGCCAAAGTGGCAAAGTCATCTATACCTTGGCAGACATTCAGAAAGGCCGACAGGTTTGGCAGTCTTTTGGAGGCATGCAGCTTGGATCAATTTGGGGCCATGGCAGTTATGTTGCGCCTGATTGGAGTGCTGACTGGCTTCATCGCGAATCAATTGCACTCTTGAATATTTGGACTAAAGCCAAAGATAGTGAATTGCAGTATTCAAGTTTATCGGAGGAAGAACAGGCAAAACTCCAGGGCCGACTACAAAACCGGATGCGTCAGAACACCTTTGATAAAACAACAGATACAATCACCTTGGACAATGATAGGGCCGATGCTATAGGACAAGTAGCAAGTCATTATCAGCACTTGTTCGGGAATGAGGTTTCTACGGCTGGCCTGCGTGAAGCCTATGCTATGAAAAACAACACCGTGCCAGACTCTTCACATCGGCATGCCCTCACTGCATTTTTCTGGTGGACTTCTTGGGCAGCTGTTACCCAACGGCCTAACAGTGCGATTACTTATACCAATAACTGGCCCGCAGAACCTTTAGTGGGCAATCGCCCACCTGC
Organism: Methylotenera sp.; assembly: GCA_021732405.1. GTDB lineage: Bacteria > Pseudomonadota > Gammaproteobacteria > Burkholderiales > Methylophilaceae > Methylotenera_A. The sequence continues at coordinate 34,678 of JAKFVB010000037.1, read as the reverse complement.
GAGTACATTTGTATGGTCAGCATTTAGTGTGATATTCCTAATTGCAGGTATTGCTTTATTGGGCTGGCACCACGCAGTTTCTCAAAATCGTCGTGAAGAAGCATTAGTTTTACCTGAAAAAGACCCATTACGTTCATTGGTAATTACTCCTTCGATGCGGGCAACAGCTAAATACTTTTGGTTATTACTAGCCTTATTTTTGCTGCAGATTCTGTTAGGCAGTGTTACCGCACATTACCAAATAGAGGGCCAACAACAGTACGGCTTTAATCTTTCTAATGTATTGCCCTATGCGCTTACTCGGACATGGCATACGCAACTGGCTGTGTTATGGATTGCCACGGCTTGGTTGGCAACAGGCCTGTACATAGCCCCAGCCATATCGGGGCATGAACCAAAATATCAGCGTATAGGCGTCAATTTCCTTTGGATATCTTTGATCATAATTGTCGTTGGATCATTCACTGGGCAATGGTTTGCAGTCATGCAAAAAATGGGCTTGGAATACAATTTCTGGTTTGGGCACCAAGGTTGGGAATATTCAGATATGGGTCGTTTTTGGCAATGGTATCTGTTTGTTGGTCTTATCTTATGGCTTATTCTAGTAGGTCGCGCACTTTGGCCTACATTGCGTAGTGGCGGAGAATCACAGTCTATTGTTGTATTGCTAATGCTTTCCACCGTGGCAATAGGACTTTTCTATGGCGCGGCATTAATTTCAAATGAACACAGCCATATTTCCACGATTGAATACTGGCGTTGGTGGTTGGTACATTTGTGGGTGGAAGGTTTTTTTGAAGTTTTTGCAACAGCGGTGCTAGCAGTCATATTTACACGTTTGGGACTTCTACCTATTAAGACGGCCACCATAGCAGTTCTATTCGCCACTATTATTTTTATGGCAGGCGGCGTGCTAGGCACACTGCATCATCTCTATTTTAGTGGAACCCCCATGGCTGTTCTCGCATTAGGCGCTAGCTTTTCAGCACTTGAAGTAGTTCCCTTGGCCTATATCGGTTTTGAGGCATATCACTATTACAAACTAGGAGCAGCAACTCCTTGGATGACAAGATATCGGTGGCCAGTGATGTTTTTCTTAGCTGTCTCATTTTGGAATGTTGTTGGAGCAGGTTTATTAGGATTTCTTATCAATCCACCTTTATCTCTGTACTACATGCAAGGCTTAAATTTAACACCGTTACATGGACATACAGCATTATTCGGGGTCTATGGAATGTTAGGTATAGGCTTAGTGCTTTATTGTTTAAGAGGCATTAAGCCAGATCTTGTTTGGGACGAAAAAGTATTGAAATTAAGTTTTTGGTCCTTAAATATCGGGTTAGCATTAATGGCAGTTTTGACTCTTTTACCTATCGGTACATTACAACTCTTAGCTGCTATTGATCATGGGTATTGGTATGCGCGGTCTGCAGATTTTATGCAACAGCCTATTATTGATACTTTAGTTTGGATGCGTGTACCTGGAGATGTGATTTTTAGCATTGGAGCAATAGCTTTATGCTGGTTTGTTTTAGGATTATGGCTTAAACCCAAATTTGATAATAATTCTATTTAACGCAAACAGAGTGTTATCGAAGTGACTGCTTTGGGCCGTTTTATGTCGTCGCTTTCGGCCCAAAGCAGACACTCATGCTTTGATTCACTTGTTGAATAAATAATTTATTAAGTTAATCTTTTCCAAATTTTAGAAAAATACTTGGCAGCAAAACAAGATTGAGTAAGGTAGAGGTAAACAATCCACTCACCACCACTACTGCCAAAGGATATTCGATTTCATAGCCCGATATAGGGCCTTTTAATATGATTGGCATTAAAGCAAGTGATGTGGCTAGCGCGGTCATTAGGATAGGCACAAGACGCTCTTTTGAGCCTTTTTTAATTAGCTCTAGGCCATGCTTGTAACCTTCATTCGTCATTAAATATCGGTAGTGGCTAATCAATAGGATTCCGTTTCTGGCGGCTATGCCCAATACGGCAATAAAGCCCACAATAGAGCCAAGAGAAATAATACCGCCTGATAAAAATACGCCAATTACACCGCCCAAAAGCGCAAATGGCAGTGAGGCCAAAAATATCAAAGTGTACTGATACGATTTAAAATCTACATACACAATCAAGACTATCGCTAAAATCATCAACACTGTTAGGCTAAGTAATTTTTGGGTGGCCGCTTTTTGTGCAGTATATTCACCTAAAAATTGTGGGTAATAACCACTAGGGAAAGCTATAGCAGACACTTTGTTTTCTATCTCAGTTGCCACAGAACCTAAATCACGATTTTTAGCATTCGCAACGATATCAATACGTCTTGATACCGCTTCGCGCTTAATTTCGTTGGGCATGCCTACAAAGTAAACATCTGCCACATCTTTAATTCTAAGTTGTGGGCCAAAAACTGAGTCTATTGGCAGTTGTTGAATGGCATATAAATCTAATTTAGTTTCAGTACTTCCGATAACCACAACATCCACTTTTTGCTGTGCCTCATACACCTCGCCTACTTTTGTGCCTTTCAGCACTGTACTTGTCACCTTGCGGATGTCATTTGTATTAATGCCGTAGCGTTGCGCGGCGGCTTGTTTTAGGCGTATTTCAATTTGAGGAATAAGCACTTGTGGTTCAATTTTCAAATCAGCAATGCCATCTACTGATTGCATAGTGCTTTTAATCACTTCTGCTTGCTGTCGCAACACCGCTAAATCTGCGCCAAAAAGTCTGACAACGATGCTAGAACTTGTTCCGGATAATACTTCTTTGCTGCGTTCTTTTAAGTAGGTTTGCACATCGGTAAATATGCCTGAATAGCCGTGCATGGTTTGTTGTATGGCGGTCACGGTTTTCGCATAATCCACATCAGGATCAATACTGACCCATAATTCGGTAAAGTTTGGGCCTACCACTTCATCAGCGGCTTCTGCACGGCCGATATGCGCGCCAAAATTTCTGACACCGGGAATGGCTAATAAATCATGACTTGCGCGAATGCTCATTTTTTTCATTTGCTCAATAGAAGCGCCTGGGCGCTCTAAAAAATGCATCAAAAAATCCGTTTCTTTAAACTGGGGCAAAAATTCAGAGCCTAAAAACAATGAGCCTAACCCTGTTGCTACAAAAACAAAGGCGGTGGTAACGAATGTTTTTTTGGGCTTAGCCAGAACAGAATCTAATAATGTGGCGTATTTGCTATGTAGCCAACCAACAATCGCAATCTCTTTTTCTTCGTCATCCGCATTCAGCAACATAAAAGACAGCGCTGGAGTGACTACTAATGCTACCAGTAATGAAGCTAAAATGGCGAATAAGTAGGCCGCTGCTAGCGGTTTAAAGAAAGCACCTGCTATGCCATCTAAAAAGAATACAGGCAGAAAAACCACCATCACAATCATCGTGGCATACACCACGGCACTACGCACTTCAAGTGATGCATTCACAATAACGCTAAGCTTAGATTGAGGGTTTTCTAATAGCCTATTTAACTTTAATCGACGGATGATATTTTCCACATCAATAATCGCATCGTCTACCACCTCGCCAAGCGCAATCACTAAACCGGCAATCACCATGGTATTCATGCTGACATTAAAGGCGGTAAGCACTAACACAGCACTAATAAGCGAGAGTGGAATAGCACAAATGCTGATTAGCGCGGCACGTTTGTTGCGTAAAAATACCATGAGAATAAGCGCAACCAACAGCGCACCCAGTAGCAGTGCATGTTGTAAATTATCAATCGCACGCTCAATAAAAGTGGCGGGCCTAAAGATAGAGGAATCAATTTCCAACTCTTTAAGAGCAGGTTTTAGTTCTGCAATTGCCGCTTCTACATTTTTAGTGACTTCGATAGTATTGGCATTGGGATGCTTTTCTACAATTAATAATAAGCCATCCCCACGATTAATAACCGCGTCCCCTATGGCAGGTGGCGTACCAATCTTAATATCGGCAACATCCCCTAAACGAATGGGCGCGCCATTTTTAAAATCAACCACCGTATTTGCTAATTCGTCCGGCTTTGTTGTTAAATTTTTATGGCGCACAGCAATGCGCTGATTAGGGGTATCTACAAAGCCGCCAGACTCGATACTGGCGGCATTGCCCGTAGCAGCCAAAATCTGTTGCAACGTAACTCCTTTGGCACGTAAATGATCGGGATTAATCATTATTTGCAGCTGTTTATCGCGCTGCCCCCACACCGCTACGTTTGCAACTCCTGAGATAGCCATCAAGCGAGGTCGTATTGTCCACATCGTCAATGAGCTTATTTCCATCTTTGACAGTGTTTTGGACGTAATGCCCACCTTTAATACGCGCGATAAAGACGACAGTGGTGGCATCATCACAGGCGGTTTGGCGATTATAGGCAAGCGGCTAGCGGCTAAGGTTAGGCGTTCTTGTACATATTGCCTTGCCTGAAAAAGGTCAGTCCCTTCCTCAAATAACAAGACAACGGAAGATAAACCCAATACCGATTTTGAGCGCAACGTTTTAAGTTGAGGTGTGCCGTTCAACGCCTGCTCTAAGGGCATGCTAATCAGCTGTTCCGTTTCTTCAGTGGATAATCCTGGTGCCTCAGTTTGAATTTCTACCTTTATGGGTGCAAATTCAGGAAAGACATCTAAAGGCGCTTTGCTGAGCGTGTTTAATCCAAGCAAAATCAGTGTTAAGGATAAAAACAGCACAATCATTCGGCCATTTACCGCATGAGTAATCAATTTTCTTAACATATTGTAATTAGCCTAATTAATGGGCAAAGCCAGTTTCAACGGCAAATAGCTCTAGCGCGCCATTGATTACAATTTGGGAGTTTTCTGCTGGTCCTTCACTGATAATGGCTTGTTTGCCGCTTACATGGTCCAAAAACACTCTTTTGCGTTCGTAACTATTTTTTGATTGCTGCATGTAAACCCAGCTACCACCGTAAATATCATAAATAACTGCTGAATATGGGATTGTTAATTTGTTATCCGTTTTACTCAGCGTATTTAGCATGACACTGATGCGTTGCATAGGCCGCCATGTTGAGTCAACATTTTTCAGAACATAGTAAAGATGCGTGGCACTTGTGAGCGGATCTGCCGTAGGTGGTGCATTAATGGGTTTTGCAAGCAAAGTTGGCTCTTTTGAAGCGCTTGATAATGGTTGCAAGCTTGCATCTGCTTTTTGGTCAATCATGCCTAAATCACTAGATGGCACGGGCACTCTCACCCAAAGTGAATCGAGTTCAGAAATTTGTATAATTGGGTTACCAGCAGAAACTAATTGGCTAGAGGCTGCGAATACATTGCTGACAATTCCTGCTTGCGGTGACTTGATATCAATAGCCTCAACAGACCCTAAATTGACCACTTGGCGTAACGCGTTTCTTTTGGCATAAGCCGCTTCCATATTTCTGAGTGCAATTTCATGCGCGGCATTGGCATCATCCACATTACGTTGACTGCCCACTAAATCTTGTAACAGTTTTTTTGCGCGATTAAGTGCAATTTCTGTCGCCTCAACCTGCGACTTTGAAACATTAACCAAACTTTCCGCATCCGCTAAAGCATTCACTAAGTTAGCGCGGGCATCGGCTGTAATCATTGGCTGAATGCGATAAAGTAACTGACCCGATTTAACGCGCGCGCCTGGTGTTAATTGTGTTTTATCTACTGGAATTAACTTGCCTGTGATGGGCGCAGAAATGCTGATTAAACCACCAGATGGCACAACAATCTCAGCACCATACGTTTTGCTGTCTGTCGTTGCTTGACGCTTAATAGGTGCTAATTGAATACCCAGTTTGCGATAAGTGTCATCCTTAATGTAAACCGTATTCAGTGCAGTTTCTTGCACAATTGTTTGTTTAGTCTCTAGTGGCGTTTTAATTTCATCGTCAAGCATTACAGTCAGTTTGATGGTAATGATGAATATAGCGAGTGTAAGCAAGCTTATTAAAATCCAAGTTTTTTGCTTTGTCATACCATTCCTTAAACAAGTGTTTATTAAAAAAGCGTAAATTAAAACAAGTACTGGTTATTTTTGATTAAATTCCAATTACCTAACATCCACACTTTTAGTCATATTGCGCATCAATTCAGCGTGTTTAGTGACCAGCTCAGCTTTCAATTGCACTTCCCTCATTTGCACATCTACCAACTGTCGATTCGCCTCTAATGTTTGTAAATAAGAGATATCGCCTTTTTGATACGCTTGATTGGTCAGTTGAATCATTTGCTGGGCCGTTGGCAGTAATGTGCTGTTAAGCACTTTCCAATCGTGGCAAGTTTGTTGGTATTGCAGATGAGCGGTTTTTAATTCCAGCAAAGCCTGTTGCTTAATGGCTTCAAGATTCAACTCCGCCCTTTCTAATTCGGCTTCTGAACTACTGACAGCGCCCTCATTCTGATTAGCAATCGGAATACTAGAGCGAATAGAAGGGCCAAGTGTGTGGCCATTTACTACACCGCTTGTTGCATCTGCAGTGGCCGTAAACCTTAACCAACCTAATTTGGAAAGTTTAATTTTCTCTTTTGCCGCTTCAATTGAATATTGTGCCGATACAATATCTGGGCGTTGTTTCAGCGATTGGCTGAGTAATTCATCAACCTCTGTTGCATTGCAGGCGGGTATAAGGCTGTCCGCTATCAACATATTTTTTTGTTGATAACCAATCCCTAATAAATAAAGAAGGCCTTGCATTTTTATGCTTACATCGTATTTCGCAAGCTCCCAATCGCGTTCAGAAATTGCCGCATCGTTCTGTACTAGCAAAATATCTTTGCCACTCATATCGCCTGCTTCTAAACGCTTAATCGATAGCGCATGTATTTGTTTGCGCAATTGTTGCGACGATTCGGCCACTTTTAAACGGTCTTGTGCCAGCACCGCTTGCGCATATGCAACACGCACATCTTTTATAAGATTAAGGCCAGATTGCGTTAGCCTATAAGCCGTAGCGTCGGCTTCATTCTTCATGTTGCGCAATTTAATGGGTCGCAGCCAAAGTGCTTCTATGGGTAAATCAATGGCATAACGATAGGGTTTATTGGTGACACCGAATGCAAACAGTAGCTCAGGGTTCGGTAGCAAGCCCGCATTTACTAAATCGGCTTTTGCCAGCTTTAAATTAATCAATAATGACTTGAAAGCGGCGTTATTATTTAATGCATACAAAACCGCATCCGATTCCCTTAGCGTGCTAATTTCATTTATTTTTATGGTTTGTAAACCACCAGTTGTGTTGCTAGATAGCTGCTCATCATAAGAAATGACTTTTCGAATCACGCCTGCTTGGTCTGTTGTGTGAGGAATTGATTGGCATCCAGCGCTTGCTAAGCTGATAACAAGTAAAACTAAGTAACTGGTGTTTATCAAAAAATGGGTACTTTTAATCTTCTTAAATGGCATGCGCATCACAGGCTTAATTGAATTTTTTAGTACTGTAATGAATTAAACTTAATGGAAACTTAACAGATGAACCAATTTTCTTAAGTTTCCATTAAGAAATAAATGGCAATATTGCTTTATAAAGTAAATGTTTAATCGCAATTGAGCAGCAAGGGATTCACTGTGCGTATTTTGTTAGTTGAGGATGATGAGATGATTGGTCAGGGCTTACAAAAGGCTTTGAAGAGTCATGCCGTAAACTGGGTAACCGATACCTTTGCGGCAGAACACACTTTAAACCTTGAAGCCTATGATTTAATTTTGCTTGATCTTGGTTTACCAAAACGGTCTGGCCTTGAATATCTGGTGCAATTACGTGCAAAAGGCATGACGATTCCTGTGTTAATAATCACAGCTCGCGATAGTGTTGAAGACCGCGTAAAAGGCCTTGATTGTGGTGCGGATGATTACCTACTTAAGCCGTTTGCCATGGAGGAGTTGGAAGCAAGAATCCGCGTATTGTTGAGGCGTAAACATGATCGCAATAATCCACTCATTAGCTATGGCGATGCAACTTTAAACCCCGCAAGTTATACCTTGAGTTATCAAGGCATCACAGAAAGGCTTTCTGTTAAGGCTTTTAATATCATGCAAACGCTACTCGAAAACCCAGGCGTTATCTACTCTAGAAGCCAATTAGAGGAGAAAATTTATGGCTGGAATGAAGAAGTGGAAAGCAACGCGGTTGAAGTACATATTCATACCATTAGGCGAAAATTTGGGGCAGCGATTATTCTAAATGTAAGAGGTGTCGGCTATACCTTCCCTAAAGAGAAAGCCAGCAAATGAATTATTCCATTAAACGTTTTTTGTTGATTTATATCACTATTGCCGTTACTGTGATTTATGCACTCATTAGCTTGGCCGCTTATTGGGTTAGTAATGAAGAGCTCAATGAGCTATACGATGCCAATCTAAAACAAGTGGCCAACGCTATTGCCGCACAACATCTTGCCATTCAAGATATCACGCATCTGTACAATAATAATCAAGTGGGCGCTGGTGCAGCAATAGAGGGTGAAGAAGAATTTTATGTACGCGTGTTAGCAAATAATGGTTCAACACTATATGTTTCACATCCAAACGCTAATGTACCGTCTACAAACACGTTGGGATTATCCACGCAAAAATATCAAAATAAACAATGGCGTTTTTTTGCAATTAATGTGAATCAAGAAACCATTCAGGTCGCACAATCTTTAAGACTTAGAAAAAATACCATTAAAGAAACGGCCATTAGTTTAATGGCTTCGCAGTTGTTGTTTATACCAGTGTTGGTGTTATTAATATTCTTTGCAATCAGAAAAGCCCTTACACCTTTAACTGCATTAACTAGTGATGTTCAGAGCCGTCAAAGCAGTAATCTAAGTCCTTTTTCTGTCGAAAAAATACCATCTGAGATTAAGCCTTTAGTACTTTCATTGAATACTTTTATGGATAAAGTTTCTGACACAATTAGTTTACTAAAGCGCTTTACCTCTGACGCTGCACACGAGTTACGTACGCCTATTACCGCTCTTAAATTGCAACTCACATTAGTTGAAAAAGCTAACTCAAATGAAGAACGAGTATCCGCTATACAGAACTTAAAAGCGGGAATTGTTAGGTCAGAACAGCTGGTTAGTCAGTTGCTAACGTTAGCTCGAATAGAACCAAACCATCAAATTAGGCAACTCAAGCCACTGAATTTGCTTGCCTTGGTTAAAGAATCTATCCAAGACTTGCTACCCCTAGCCCATGAAAAAAGCATTGATTTAGGTATAACCATTGGCGAAGAAGCTGAAATAATGGGTGTACAACACGAGATTAAAGTGCTCATCAATAATATTTTAGATAATGCAATTCGGTACACCCCAAATGACGGCAAAGTGGATGCTTCTTTAATTCTAAACTCCAATCACATCATTTTTGAAGTGCGTGATACTGGGCCGGGTATTAGAAATGACGATTTTGAGCGCGTTTTTGAAAGGTTTTATAGAGGTGACAACAAAGATATTAATGGTTCAGGCCTTGGGCTTTCTATTGTTAAAGAAATTGCTACACAACATTCGGCAGATATTGAGCTCACTAATCTAAATCCTGGTCTTTCTTTCAGGGTTAAATTTTTTAATTGAATGACTGCTTTGGGCCGAACATTGCACTTTCATAATCAACATCTAGCGGCCCTTAGATTACTATTAGGTATAATCCATTATGCTCAACTGGCTTAAATCCGAAGCAGAGATTCTTAAGCGCATCGTGTCTAATCGACAAACACTCGCCAACACAATTCATTTTGCGCTTGATTCTGCGTTTCCTTATCCAGAACATGCCTTCGCTCAGGATGTGTATGTAGGAATTAACATTTCACGAGTTAAGTTGCAGCTTGCACCAGACCAGCGGCCTGGAGATATTGACTACTTGATCATTCCGTTCTCAAAAAATGAAATCCTATTTGAACGAATGATTGCTATTGAAGCAAAGGTCGTACGCCCATCAGTTATCAATCCTGGTCGCAATACAAATACAATGGGTCGAACACAAGCCGCTGGGTTAATCCGTGATGGGTTCCCATTTGTGGGTTTAGTACATATCTCTGTGCCCGAGCCTTTACCCACACAAATGCATTGGAAGATTCAGCATATCTCTAACAATCTTGGACCGAATGGTGAACTACTGGAAACAGGCGAATACAGTATGGTCGATCCTTTCCCAGTCCTGAGTGCCACGCGACAAGAAGGTCGAGTGGTTGCTTTGGACTTGCCAAAAGAGGTCGGGTACAGGGTCATCGCGATGACCCTCTCCAAGGATGGGGAGCGATTCTGCGGGAACACAATCGGAGAAGAACGTAGAGGAGTGCGCAATAATATAATGTCAGATACTTTAATTAAATCTGTAAATGCTTTGCTAACCGCTGAGCCGCATTTATTCCAAACAGTTCGTTGGTAATGATTCCAGTAGAAATTAATAAAGCCCGAATTGTTAGGCTTTACTTAATTGCATCTTTCGAGGGAAGTTATATTTTTAACTGGATACTTGTTATCAAAGTTAGGTTTATTCCTAATTTTGGATATTTCTATTAAACGGCCCAAAGTGGTCATCCAACGTTTGAAATAAGCGCTTTAGCCAGTACTGCTTGAGTGATGAGCTAGACGTTTTCATGTAGATCATGCTCTTTCAGTTCACCAAGCATTGCGAGAAATGCATCGAGCGAATCTTGAACAAACGTTAAGTGTTCTTTGTAAGGCTGAACTAAGAGATACGCCCTTACAAGAGCCATTACCCGAACGGTTCTTGTGGCGAGGTAATCAGGGTTCAATTCGACCTTATGAGGGTAACCGTCTGGTCCTGCGTACAGTAACCGATTCCGCGTGTTTGCTTGGTCTTTGATGTATGCCGAAATACTTGTTGCTCCTCGGTGATCTGCCAAGAACTCCATCTGTCTTCGAAAGGATAGTCGCATGGCATCGGTGGTAACAGTGAAGTTCAGAGGAGGAATTGGGTGCGCCCACTGGTCTTGCCCGTTCACATTAATGAGCAAACCCAACATCAGCCTCCGATCTTCGCCTTCTCCTTGAAGCATCAATGCCGGCTGCTTAATGTGTGCCGCGATAGTCTCAGCGAAGAAGAGGCCAAGACAGTCTAAGAATGGCGCAATGGCGTTTTTATGAACGTGATCCCGAGGCTTCAGTTTTTCAGCATTCTGGTAGCCGCGCTCTTTCAGGCAGTGCATGAAACCGGATGCAGCCTCCTCTTCTGCTGTTAAACCCCGGAACGCTGCCATCGCAGAATCAATTTCTAAGAGTCGCTCTGCCATCTCCAAGTGATGGAGCGCCGATCTGTAACAGCTTCGAGAATGCCGCTTTGGCGACAAATCCAGCAACTCTTTGCAGCTACGATCGAAAGGCGTGAACATAATGGGCTCAAGATATCTAAAGGTCTACATGAGAGGTATGCCTCTCGATGGAAGGGTTAGGTCTCATCAAGTAGTACGATCTTTCCAAGCTTCTCACCAATGCTGTCTAGATGCTTGTTTATGGCTTGGACAGAATAACTAAGCGTAGTCCCAAGCGCCTCTCCGAATGCGTCTAGCTCATTCATTGGAATGGAGAACGTCAGGAAGTGCTTGATCACAAAGCGATCATCTTTCTCCTTTACGCCGATGTCCGGCAGTACGAGATCACAGTTGCCGTTGTGAGCAACCAAGTTGTGTCTTATGTCTAGGATGCGCTTGTGTGCCACCAGTGCTCCGCTACCTGGGACAAACACTTTGTGATCGTCAAGCGTGACCTGACCTTTTCCTCCGCTCGTAAAGCACTTGCTGTACTGGAGTATGAACGCTGACAACAACGCCATTACCTCATAGGAGTCCTCTAGCTTGCCAGGGATTGGCCTCCGACCTTTCAGCTGATCAAGGTAGTACTTTGCGGTAGTGAGCTGAAACAGAACTCCGTGCCATTGCTTTAGCCGTGCGAATCTCGTGTCGTCAAGACGGTAGCCACCATCTTTCATGGTGAACTGGTGTGGTGCGAGTTCTTCTTCGTTCATGGGATCTAACGCGGAGCTAAGGAGCCGCACGCTTTTGCGTGGTCCCGCTTGAGGGAATTGTTATATTTTTTTGTTTAAAGGCCATTGACGTTCTTTTCTGATTTCTTGAATTTTTTGTATTACATGCTCATCATTATCAGCATGAATCATCTTAACCACATAATTATCACTAAAATACCGGCCTTTTTTCATTTCTTTTTCCAGTTTTTCTGCTTCATGAAAATTATCAAATGATTCATATAACCGATTCACATTCGAATCAGTGTGTATTGCATACACGTAGTAAGGCATTATTAAAACTCCAGTGAGCTACTTGTTGAATCCTTCGTTGAAAATTTTCAATACTTCTTGCTCTGCTTGCTCATGACTAGAATATATTGGTGAAGTCTGTGCAAGTGGAGTTATTTCGTTTTCTGGATAGTACAGCTCTGCATAAATTTTACCGGTTGCAGCATCTACAACTGTTTCTACACGAAATTGTGGCATTTTTAATAACCCCTCTTTGTTGTGAATATAATAATTGAATTTTCTAAATACATGGCTGGAATCCCTTGTCTTTTCTAGCTTTTATTGTTTCGGCGTTTCTATATTGAAAATATCAATATAAAGACAGGGCATTGAGTAATTTAATTGTAATTGAAGAACATATTTATAGGAAGTTAACACGCATGACCGTCTGCATTGGGCCTTTTGATATCGTCGCTGTCGGCCCAAAATAGCGCGCACATGCGAGCCCACTGTGGTTTCGATGTCCAAGAGATTAAGATTAGGTAGCCAATGCATTTTTAAACGGTTTCACGAAACAGCCCAACAACCACACCGTAAATTTCAAACATTTCCTTTGGACGTATGACTTCGAAATCAGGGTTAGCTGGAATTAAAACAAATTTACCATTTTCTTTACCTAGCGTTTTGATTGTGAACTTGTTATCAATAATTGCAACGACAACGTCGCCTTCATTAGCAACTGGCCTTTTTTGAACAACTACAGTATCACCTTCTAAGATGCCAAGGTCTTTCATTGAGTCACCTTTAACAGGTACAAGCTCTGTAATTGATGGTTTCTTAACGAGCCGCTCATCAATATTGATATAGTCGCCACCTTCAGCATATGCATTAGTCAATGCACCAGCTTGCACTGTTGCATGAGAAATATGGCGCTCAAAGAAACGTTTGCCAGGACTTAATTTGTTATCAGGTGCTGTATCCAAAAAACCCATCAACTTCAATCTAGCTATCAGTTTATAAATCGTTTCTTTCGATCGTAAATTTAATAGTTGCTGCATGTAGCTGTAGCTAGGTAGCGTGTGATGACTTGCGAAATAGTCTCGCAATTTTCCCAGCTTCTCAAAATCCGATTCCTGCACTTGATTAAAATCATCCATGTCTAGACATCCCATTTTATTCTATATATGATACAAACAAACGTTCGTTTGTATTATCAATCTAATTTAAATTGATTACAAGCAACTTAGCCCGTATACCCTGGAATAACGCAACTTAGTATCTAATCATGCAAAACTTAGCCATCCAAGAACCATTGATTGAAAGTCCTGCTGAAAATAGGCCTAGGCTAAAGCTTGTCACTTTCGATCAGAATTGCTTAATCGAGTATCCAGTAGCTGAGCATCTGCCAGTTAATAGGCCGCTATTTTTGAGTAAAGTCTATGCTGGTTTTCCGTCTCCTGCAGATGACCATATTGAACAGCGATTGGACCCCAACAAATATTTGGTCGACAACGAAATATGTACCTTCTTTTATACGATGGAAGGCTACTCGATGGTTAATTTGGGACTGCTGCCTGGTGACAAGCTGACTTTAGATCGTTCCAAGGATGCCCGAATCAATGACGTAGTGCTAGCCTTAGTGAATGGTGGGTACACAGTCAAAACACTAGGGTTGGGTAAAAAAAACAACCCAAGACTCATTCCAGCAAATTCTGAAGATGAGTTCCCAGTTATTGAAATCAATGAGTTTGATGACTTTCAGATACTGGGTGTAGTGATCAGTTCGTTCAGGCGTTTCAGGCAACAGTACAAATAAAAAAGCCCCGCATTAGCGAGGCTTTCTATCAGTCGGTCGGTGAACGAATAACTATTTGTTCATTACGTACATGGTTACTTCAAAGCCAAAACGCATTTCTGTAGCTGCTGGTGTTGTCCACATAATAATTCTCCTAAGTGTTGGTTTTGAACTGACGTTGTGTCTTGTTCGTATGTATGCATTATGCGCCTAGCTAAATTTAATACTCTATATGACACCATGAACAATGCTTACGTAAATTCATGAAGCACAGGTAAGTAATCTTGAATAATACAGTTCACACTTCCCAAGTTAAACCACTCAAGCGTGCTATCGCCCTAATTGACGTAAACAACTTCTATGTGAGCTGCGAGCGTGTGTTCAATCCTTTATTGATAGGCAAGCCAGTTGGCGTTGCTTCTAACAATGATGGATGTGTGGTTGCCCGTAGTGACGAATTGAAAGCCTTGGGCGTAAAGATGGGTGAGCCTGTATTTAAGATGAAACAGCTGATCAAGCAATTCGGCATCATTATTTTATCCAGCAACTACCCACTTTATGCTGATATGAGTAATCGTGTGATGAGCATCTTGAGTATGTTTAGCCCTGACCAAGAAATCTACTCGATTGATGAGTCATTTTTAGACCTTTCGGCATTTCAAAGCAGAAACTTGGTTGAGTACTGCCAACAAATGCGTTCACGAATATTAAAATGGGTAGGCCTACCCGTCTGCGTGGGTGTCGGGTCAACCAAGACCTTGGCTAAACTGGCCAATCACTGTGCCAAGAAGCGGTCACAATTTAAAGGCGTATGTAACTTCAACGACATGCATACTGCAGATTTGGATGCTTTGCTGAATGACATCTCTGTAAGTGAAATCTGGGGTGTTGGGCGGAAACTAGCACCAAGGCTTGAAGCAATGGGTTATAAGACAGTTCTGGACTTGAAACGAGCCAACTCAGCCGCTATGCGCAAGCAATTCAGCGTGGTGATGCAAAAAACCATTCATGAATTGAATGACATCGTCTGTATCGAACTAGAAGAAGTAACGCCACCTAAAAAACAGATACTAAGCTCACGCAGCTTTGGCCATCCAGTAACTGACTACAACAGCCTAGCTGAGTCGATTACTATGTATGTAAGCCGAGCAGCGGAAAAGTTACGCAAGCAGAAATCATTTGCTGGCAGCATTTATGTCTACATTAGAACATCACCCTTTAGGCCCGATGATCCCTTTTACAGCAACGGCATGACGATTCCAATGCCGTCGCCTACCGATGACACGAGGCAGCTCGTAAACGTGGCGCTATGGGGCTTAAAACATATCTACAAGGCTAACTTCAATTATGCGAAGGCAGGCATTATGCTGAGTGAGTTAGTCCCATCAGAGGGGGTCCAGGTTGACTTGTTTAGCAACGGACAAGTTACATTGAAATCAGACGAATTGATGGCCGCGATTGATCAGATCAATTGCAAAATGGGAAAGGGCTCAATCAAGCTTGCAAGCGAGGGTTTTAGGAAGCCGTGGAAGATGAAACAGGAGAACAAGAGTCCCAGTTATACGACAAAGTGGGAGGATGTGCCGAAAGCGTCTTAAAGCGGCTTAAGTCTAGATTATATTTGCTTGGAGCCATTAATTATTCGTGAGTCGATTTTACAATAGGAAATTATTTGGCCTCGGTCACATCTAGTTCCTCGTCATAGTCAAGTTTGCGTTGCGCGATTGACGCTTCTGCAGATCGATTCTCTATTGCGATCCATCTATCAAGATCACGAATCTCTTCTGTGGCAAATGTCCGTACAATCTCGCTCTGATCAGTAAGCCATTCCGCAATCAATGTTTTGCGTTTGGCGTGAAGTTCTGCAAAGCCAAACTCACCAGACACAACTCCTGATTGACGCAATACTGATTGGGCATTCAGTAATAATGGATTACCAAGATTCAGTTTAGCTACAATCGAACGCACAAGCTCATAGATGCAAGCTTTTCCTTCGCAGGCAGATAGGATGGCTAGTACAAACTCCATATCCTGTTCGTTGCCATCCGTAATCAATGCCACCAGTTGCTCTTGAAAGCCGTTCGATAGATCTGGGAATACTGAAGCAAGCAGTCTGCCGCCGTCATAGGGAAAATGTAAGGGGTTGCTATTGAACCAAGTACGCGCGCCGTTAAGCATTACATCAGGCGCAGCGGCAAGTGGTGCCCGGAGCTGGTACACTTCAAAAGGTACTGCATCGTAGCGTGGGGGTGCTTTATCTGTGCGCGCTAATTCCTGCCTCTTCCCGATAAAACTAATGACAATAGCTGGCCATCTCTCGGCAATGGCGGCTGCAATATATTCAGCTCCATCTTCAAGATTGGGATAGGATACTAACGCATCTAGGACGATATTTGCTTGGTCTTCGTCAAGCGCATGGATAATCGGGCTACCTAGCCAAGAGAACCAAGGCATCTGGACCCAACTATAGTCATCGGCTGCATTGAGGTAATTAAGTGCTGGTAGGAATATGGCTTCAATAAGTGTGCCAGGATGATTTTCAAACTGGGTAATAGCCGAAATTAAGACATTGCGCACAGCGTGCTTGTCGTCATACTTTATCGCGCTTTCCAAGACTCTAATAAACAAGGATTCATCGAAGTGGTCTGCGAACCGAAGATACAAAGCAATTTGCGCGATATACTGTCCCGCATTGAGCCATTCATCAATCTTTGTGAGAGCCTTTGCATTCCCTTTACTACGCATCAGTCCAGCGAGCAAACCTGGCAAAAAGCCTGCTAAGGGTTGTTCGAGACGTTCAAGATAGCCGAAAGCAATATCCGGTTGAGCTTCTGTCAGCTTTTCTAGAAAATTGCCGAACACCGGAAATGTGGCTGCATCATTAGAATTTGTCTGTGCATAGCGATTCAGTCTTTCAAACCAAATATCTGCGTTAACATCATTAACTGAGGCAAGCAGTATGTCGACTTGTTGAGACCTGTAAGCTTTTACCTGTTCATAATTAAAATCTTTACTTCTCCAAGCCGGTGCAAATACTGAGTTGTACCCAACTAAAGTTTTATAGATTACGAAGTCAGAATTAGTGTTGACTAAATCGCGGAATGCAAGTGCAGTTGACTCGACTTTTACTCTGGCCGCGACGAGATCTGGATCATCACGCATTGATTCAGGAAGTTCTTTATACCTCCAGTAAATGCGGTGAACTCTTTCCTCTGTCGTCTGCAATAGTTGAAGAGATAAGCTTGGCGCAATTTCCATTTGGAATTCAAGAATCGCGCATATATTGTCCATTATCAGTCGTGCAAGCTCGTTGCTATACTCCCCGCTGAAAGGGCCGCTCGTCGCAGTTTGAAGTGCTAGTAGAATGGCGCGGCGGTCTTGATCACTTTCGGCTAATGAAAACAGGCGCTTTAATAGACTGATTGCTTTTTTACGAACAGCGCTAAGCATATCGGAAGCAACCACAGCTCCTCGATGCAACGTCAATGAATTGGAATTATTTGTTGTCCCAGTTATCTCTGCACCCAGAGTTTCACCTAATAACGAAGTCAGCAATGGCTGCATGCTGAGACACTCATCATCGTCGAACGTATCGATCTGATTGACCAATATCTCTTGTGCGATTGGACCATATTGACGCCATACGTGTAATTGGTGTTTTGCAAGTGCTTTGCCCAATTCTAATAGTGGCTTTTGCTCACCCTCATTCCCAGAGCAGGCATATAGCTTACAAAGCGCTTCGAATGTGGCCTCTATATCTAGATATCGATAGCGCTTGAGTATATCTGCTATAGCCTTAATAATTTCACTGTAGGTTTTTGCTGGGAGTGTGCCATAGGGAGTCTCGATCACAATCGCCGGTGTTGTTCGGGCGCGATCTGCAGCCTCAACCAGTCGCGTTACTATTTCAGGATAGACCGCCTGCAAATCATCATATAAGGGGAGTACATTCTCCGCAAATGTCTCCAAGGCCTCTGCACGAACATTATTGTCCTCTGCCTCAACAATCGCTTCCAAAGCATCACCATCAAAGAGTGCTTTTCCTTCTACAAGCCGTTGGAAATCACTGGCAATCTTCTGAAATTCATAGCCCGCTGGTAAAAGATATTTACGTGCTACCTTCTTCATCCGTTCATTGATGCCTTTAAACTCCCTTCCGCCGAAGTCTCCGAGGGCTGGCGCCTTATAGATGGTGTCATGTGCCATCTCAGCCCAAGCATGATTCAGTATGGTTTGTATTTGTATCTCGCACCTCATACCAGCAAAGGGAGCATATTCTGGCATAGCGATTCTGTCAGCACGAAGCGTAACAAGGTAATGATTGGAAATGTACAGTTCAGTCGCATAATCGACATCACGCCCGGGATGGTGGAGTTTTGTCTCAAGAACCTCGAAATTTTGATTAATGATGCCAGAGTTAATGAATCGTGTTACATCTCCATTTGTATAAAAGATGACACGACAGCCAGCGAGATCCTTGATGTCATTCTCTAAAATTATCGATGCTGTTATTCCTCGTTCTTCAATCTTCTTGCGCAATGAAATGGGCTGCTTCGCACGTTCGTTTACTTGCTGGAGCCGATAACCTTCCTCAGCATTGATAGCGGCCGTCAGAATTTTGGCAACCGTCGTTGCAAGTGCGGCATATTTTGCCCGACCTTCACGCTCATATTCTTCGAAGTTCATTTAATAACTTTATATATTTCCTATACTTAATTGTAAATGATGGGTCTCATTTTCAGGAAATTAGAATGCTTGAACTTTTAGTTGGCCCAGTAGACTGCTAATCTACATAATTATTATCTAGGAAACGGCTCACTTTTAAGAAAGCCACTCTCGGCCAACTTCAACAACTCTCTAGCTTCTTCATGATCCGCATTTAGCCACCCGATGTAATCCATATCCTCCAGCACCACAATTGACCGCTTTTCATCCTCAGGCCGATGAAAATGCTTCATCACTTCATGGCCATCAGCATTTATAGTCAACATTGAAAATGACATGATTACCTCACCAGTTTCCTTGTCAACGATACGCTCCCAGATGCTTGCAGCAGCACATGGTTGGCCATCAGCTCGTTGGATTCCCCAGCGTACTGCTTTACCTGATTCCCAATTAGGCTCATAAAAGCTTTCCATCAGGATTAAGCCAAATCGCCGCTCACGCCAAGCATTCTTATAGGTTGGTTTTTCGTGAACCGTTTCAGATCTGGCGTTATAGGTGCGTAGGCCGTATTTCTTCTTGTCGGGTGCCCAGATAGGGACCATGCCAAATTTAGCCAGCTCACAATGTGCCTTGCCATCTTTTAGATAAACGAATGGAGCTGGGTGGGTAGGGTAAGCCTCTTCTCGCCAAGGCTCGGGTGGCAATTCGCAGTCAAAGTGCTCCTTCACCCAGCCGGCATTGTGGTACTTAATTGGTTGGAAATTGGCACACATTTTTGGTTAATTTTTAAAATCTTTATTAAGTGGTTACGATACTCTGTGTTGCCCTGTCCTTTGGACTTAAACGGCTTCAATAGACGTATCATAATTTCTGAACTGAAATAAATTAGATAGATAATTATAATTGATTAAGCAACAACAAATATCTACTTGAGTACAAACATTAAATATGAAAATAAACTTTTCGGCTAAGCTAAATAGATAATAATAATGATTAATTAATAGCAAAAATTTTAGGTCCCATATGATTAAAGATGCAGATCTGACTAAATCTAAAAAGCTCATTTTTATAAGTCACGCCAATCCTAATGATAATGATTTCACCGCATGGCTCAGCGCACGTCTTGCGTCTGATGGTTATGAAGTTTGGTCTGACTTGACCCATCTTGTGGGTGGGGAGGTTTTTTGGAAAGATATTGATGAGTCGCTTCGTCAATACACTATTAAATTTATCAGTGTTTTATCTCCAGTGTCTGTAACTAAAAGGGGATTTCAAAAGGAGCTGAGTGTTGCAGATTCAATTGAAGCGAAAGGAGATTTAGGGGACTTCATTATTCCGGTGCGCATAGGTGAGATTCCATATGATGAAATCCCAATTCATATCCACAATAAAAACGTAGTAGACTTTACAAAGGGTTGGCATCTAGGACTGGCACGACTATTGGAGAAACTTGAAAAAGACCAAGTTCCTCGGCACCAAAGTACTGAAAATGTATTATCTAATTGGGCTAAAAACTTTTTAGAGTTAGATAAGTTACTCGAACGAAAAAATGAAGAAGTAATGTCAAATTGGCTTCCTATATTAGAAGTTCCAGCCGCAATTAAAATCTCTTATTTTGAATCTGCACCCAAGAACATTGAACCTTTAAAAATACAGTGGCCATGCCGACAAGTTGATAGGTACATCATTAGCTTTGCTGATGCAAAGGATTTCAATACATTAGATGCCCCTAGTGCTTTAAAAAATCTTAGTGCAATTGAAACCACTTCATTTCTACAAAGTGGCAGTAACAACTTACCTCAGCTTTCTTATCAAGATAGATCTAATATAGTTACTGATTTAATTCGTCAAAGTTGGGAACGTTTCGCAGCTAAGGAGGGATTGCTTGGATTTGCATTAGCCAATAATAAACTGTGCTGGTACCGATCTAAGGCTGAATCAAAAATAGAAAGAACTAAGTTCATTGATGCTTTAGGCAATTCTGGCAGCAGAGCTTTATTGGGCGAAAGTAAAAAATTAAAAGCTTTCTGGCACTTTGCTATTGAAGCTGTTCCAACGGTAGGCAAAACCAGTCGCTTCACGCTACTCCCACATGTAGTTTTCACGTCCGATGGAGTTACACCTATTGGTGACTCAGCTCAAATGCATAGATTAAGGCGCAGGTTTTGTAAGTCTTGGTGGCAAGACCGTTGGAGAGATTTATCCTCAGCATATTTAAGTGAATTAGCCAAAGGCGAAGAGAGAATAACAATACCTGTTTCACCTAATCGAAATATAGAAATTGAAGCATTTCCCTTAACCTATATGGCATCAGTAAAAATTCTTGAAAATAAAATAAAAGATACAGCAGTGGAAGACCTAGAAGATGCAGACCTTCTGTTTGATGATAAAGATGACAGTTATTTATATCAATTAGAAGAAGAGGAAGAACAATGAGGAATGTAGTTATTCAACAAATTGACTACATTGATGAACCAGAACTAGTTTTTGGTAGTGGTCAGAAACTTGCCTCACCTAAAGACGGCTTATATCTTTTTGGCCCACTAAAAAATAATACTAAGTCTGCCACATTGAGAATAGGTGTAGTTGGGACAAGTGATGGTTTAAGAATATTCAATCAATGGCTGTCTAAAATAAATGGGGTTATACCTGCAAAAGAATCAGACTCACCGCAGCATCGTATATTTCCCGGATTTTCTGCTGTTTTTGGCTTGAACTTACCTAACAAATCCGAGTGTGAGATTGTTATTACAAATCAAGAAATTGATCAGGCGCTACTGATTAGCGATCGTCATGTGGCAATCTTTAAAACTGTAGAGGTATTTTCAAATGCTATTCAACGCTATTTAAATGAAGAAGAGACTCCGGTTGATTTGTGGTTTGTCGTCATTCCAGAAAGAATCTACCAATATGGCAGACCTAAGTCAGTCATTCCAGCAGACCTACGGCTTAAAACTAAAAATTTGATGAACAAGACATTAGCGAAAGAGCTAATAAAAGAACCTTCATTATTTGATGCCGACAACGAGGCCACAGAACCATATCTTTACGAGGTGAATTTCCATAACCAATTAAAAGCGCGCTTATTAGAAGGTACTAATCGTGCTGTAGTCCAAATTTTAAGAGAAACTGCAATCGCTCCAGAAGAGTTTGTAAAAAGTAATGGTATGCCTTTAAGACAAATTCAAGATCCTGCAACTGTAGCCTGGAACTTGGCCACAACAGCCTATTTCAAGAGTGGAAGACGCCCTTGGCAGCTAGCCCAAATTCGTAATCAAGTCTGTTATGTTGGTTTAGTGTTTAAACAGCTTATGAATGCGGAAGAAGGTAGTGCTTGTTGTGGTGCACAAATGTTTCTTGATTCAGGTGATGGGCTTGTATTTAAAGGCCTTATAGGCAGGTGGAAATCATCAGAAACTAAAGAATTTCATCTTGATAGATTAACTGCACGCGCCTTACTTACAATGGTTTTAGATGCCTACAAGGCTAAAGAAGGAGTTTATCCATCAGAACTATTTTTGCATGGGAAAACAGCATTTAGTAGTGATGAATGGGACGGATTTACTGATGCTTTGCCAGAAAACACAAAGCTTATAGGTGTCAGAATAAGGCAATCGAACAGCATTAAATTGTTCAGGCCTGGTAGTCATCCTGTTATTAGGGGTACGGCAATACGTTTAACCGAACGTAATGGGTTTCTTTGGACAAAAGGATTTATACCCTATTTAAATACTTACCCAGGACGTGAAACACCTAATCCTATAAAAATAGATATCGTTCGAGGTGAGGCGGATTTGTTAACCGTTATGAAAGATATTATGGCTTTAACTAAGTTAAACTTTAATGCTTGCATTTATGGAGATGGAATACCTGTTACTTTAAGATTTGCTGATGCAGTGGGTGAAATATTAACTGCAGGCCCTTCAGATAGAGAACAGCCGCCACTCCCCTTTAAACATTATATTTGAGTAAACAATGCCTTATTGTATTTTGTAATCAAATTAAAACTTACATTTAGATGAACAAAAAATACAGTGATAATTTGTCTAATCAATAGAGATTAAATGATAAGATATTTATGTTATAAAAACACAATATGGTGTGTTAAATTATTGTTGTAAGACCATATAATGTGGTTTATGATGGATAAACGTAATAAATTGATTAAACTAAATATTAGACACTTTTTTATTACTTGAATGTTGAACACTTAGTTAAATGAATTGATTGTTGGGTTTTTAATAGTGTTAGACATTTAATAGTTAATATAAACTATGGCAAATTTTAGAACGGATTAATCCCCTCGCCCCTTGCGGGAGAGGGCTAGGGTGAGGGGTAAGCCTCTCAAACTTAAGCCCAAATAGGAGAAACAAAATGGCAGTGAAAATTGAAAAGAAAATTACAGGCTACGCGCTAGTAAACGAGCAAGACAAAATCGACGCAGCGGCAAAAGCCACTGAATTAAAAGACTTAAATGCAAAAATCGTGCAAATTGGCGAGCCGCTAGACCGCCCAGAAAAAATCACAGGCAGTACGTATAAAGTCAAAACGCCAGTGACAGAGCACGCGCTTTACATCACCATTAACGATGTAGTGATGAACGAAGGCACACCGCAAGAGCACCGCCGCCCATTTGAGATTTTTATCAACTCCAAAAACATGGATCACTTTCAATGGATAGTCGCCCTCACCCGCGTCATGTCTGCCGTGTTCCGCAAAGGTGGCGATGTGACGTTTTTGGTAGAAGAGCTTAAAAGCGTATTTGAACCAAGCGGCGGCTACTTTAAAAAAGGCGGTAAGTTTATCCCTAGTTTGGTGGCAGAGATTGGCGAAGTTGTAGAACAACATTTGCAAGAAATCGGCATGCTTAAAAAACCAGGCTTAGATGAGCATCAACAAAAACTGGTAGATGATAAAAAAGCAGAATACTTGGATAAAAATGCAAAAGCAGGCGGTGAAATGAACGCAGAAGGCTTTCCAAAAAACGCATCACTTTGCAAAAAGTGTAATGTGAAGGCTAGCATTATTATGGACGGGTGTTTGACTTGTTTGAATTGTGGTGAGAGTAAGTGTGGGTAACTTTTGAATGCCACTTTTAACAGAGATTATTCCAGATGTAGAAGTCTTATTAGCTTTATCAACAGAAGAGCTGGCTTTTTTATTGCTTCGACTGGCGTATGAGCATAAACAAAATAATATTATCCACATACAGAGCTTAATTAGTCACATTAATGGTATTTCTGGAAGGTCGGAAGGCTACCCACAAAATAAAAGACAAGAAGCTGAACTTGCTTTTAGCGAAGCGTGGAATTGGCTTGCTGTACAAGGTTTACTAATTCCAGACCCAGGTATTAATGGAAATAACGGCTATCTGAGATTTTCTCGCAAAGTAGTGGATTTACTCAATGAAGCGGTTTTCAAAAGCTATGCTCGTAGCATAAATTTCCCAAAAACTTTGTTACACCCAATTATTGCTGAAGAAGTTTGGATTGATTTAGCTAGTGGAGACTTGGAGACTGCTGTTTTTAAGGCATTTAGGGCTGTCGAAATCGCTGTACGTGAAGCAGGAGGTTTTGATGACACAGTTCTGGGTGTTACATTGATGCGAAAAGCATTTGACGAGAATAATGGGCCGTTGGCGAATCAAGAGCAGCCTGTAAGTGAACGAGATGCACTAAAGCAGTTATTTGCTGGAGCAATTGGCTCATATAAAAATCCTCACTCACATCGGACTGTAGTTATTAACGACCCTACAGAAGCTCAAGAAATGGTTGTTTTAGCAAGCCATCTGTTAAGAATAGTTGATAGTCGACGAGTAAATTAGTGTGTAATTCAAAACTTCACATTTCGCCTTCAAGCGAGTTACTTTATTTTGCTTGCCCAAAACAAAGTAACCAAATAAAAGGGCATCCCACTGCCGCTTGTTTCCTTCGGTCTTAGCGCCGCATCTGCGTGGTGACTGCGGACTCACGCTTTCAGCGCTCAAACAGTCCTCGTCACCGTGCATCTGCCGCTCAAGCCGAAGGCGCGGCAAAGGGGATTGAAAGTCAAAACCATTTCGGCACCATCATTTCCGCTTAAGTGTTAATAGCTGTTTAACTGACTTTTTTATTGAAAAAGCGGAGTTAAAGCAATTCTTCTACATGTTTTTTAATATTCGCCGCAATTTTTTTAGTTGGTAAATCGTTATCATCCCCGCCAAAAGGGTCTTCAATTTCTTCAGCAATCAGTTCTAAGCTGGCTAGCACATAAAAAATAAACACCACGATTGGAATGACGTAGTAGCCCAAGCTAAATACATAGCCAAACGGCAATGTCATGATGTAAAAGAAGATGAATTTTTTAATAAATGCGCTGTATGAATAGGGAATTGGCGTATTTTTAATGCGTTCGCAGGCGCCACAAATATCGGTAAATGATTGTAGTTCGGCGTTGATAATATAAAACTGGTCGCCAGTGATTTTGCCAGATGTATATAGCTCGTTCGCTTTTTGAAACAGTAGTTTAGCCACTTGATTGGGGTTATGTTTGTGGTGGTCGATTTCTAAATCTAAGCCTTCAAACAACACTTGGCCGACTTCTTCATTTAACAAATGTTTAGAAAGTACCGATGCGTATGCTGGTATGACTTTTCTAAAAAAATTTCGGTCGGTTTCATGTGTTAAGTAAGCAGAAAGTTTAATCGCCAAGTTGCGACTGTTGTTCACTAGCGCGCCCCATAATTTTCGGCCTTCCCACCAGCGCTCATAGGCGGTGTTGGTTCTGTAAGCCAATAATAATGACAATACAAATCCGACTGTAGAATGCATTAAGGGGATATTTTTCACATGACTTTGTTCGGAAAGTTGCCAAAATTCTATTTCCAAATAGGCAATGCCGCCTGCATATAATGCAATGAAAATCATCATCGGAATAAGCTGTCTGAAGGTATCCGATTCGTGAAAACGGAAGATAAAAGTAATCCAGTCTTTTGGGTTGTATTGAATCATTTGTGATGTGTGTTGAGAATTTGAAGCAAGTTTATCATGGCAGGAATATCCATATTATGGATTACTCTAAGCTGGTTACTTATAAAAAGATGAGTTAAATTTTTAAACAACAGTTAACGGGGCGCTCAAGTAAGGTGTGCTGCTTGCAATGCGCATTATTTCAACAGTTATCCGTTATGGAATGCCTATCACTTTAAGATATTCCTCAAGTGTAAGGGTAAGTTGCTGTAACGAGTTATTCACTTCATCCAGATGCGTGTTTGAATCAAGATGCAGTTTTTCTAACAATGCTTTGTGTTTTTCAATCGCGTCTACATGTTGTTCAAACTTAATCTTTTTTAGTTCTGGTTTTATTAAGTCAGGTTCGGCCATGGCTGTTCACTCCTTTTAATGAATTGTTATTATAGCGGCTTTACATCGCCACAATTTGCACCTATCCACTTGCCGTTTACATCCGCTTGCTCATTCACAGCATTGCCTTGCGCAGTGCCGTTGAATTTGGTTTTTGCTGTAAAGCTTTCTGCGCTAATAATTGTACCTTCTGCAGTTCCTGTGCCTTTTAAATCGGCGCTATCGCATACAAAATCCATTTTGTAGTTGTTGCCAGTGCGCGTCGCGTTTTTGGTGACGCAGCCTAATTGACTTTGCGCAAAAATCGGTAATGATTTTTGGCTTGCCATTTCTTGCGTAATGCAGGCTTTGGATATTGCTGCACCGTTTTCAATTGGAGGCACTTCAAACCCATATTCACTGGCTAAATCTTTAATGGCTTGCATTTGGTCTGCGGGAATATGCGGCACTAATAGCAATAAATCGGACGTGGTAGCGATTTCCCATAATCCAGGCCGTAAATTTATCTCATCGCCGTATACGGTTGATGCTAGTAAGATAAAGGCAGGTGTTGCAAAAAGTTTACGCATTCAATTCCTTAACAATCGCGGGCTATTAATTAAAGATAACATAAAAGCCAGTTAAGTTCAGAAAGGGTTTAACTTCTATAACGATAAACCCATAAACATGCGACCCTAAAAGCTGACACCAATTAAGGGGCGTATATTTAGTAATTTGAAGATATGAATTGATACAGTAAAAAAGCCTAATACCACGTGGAAATTAGGCTTTAGAGGCATCACGATGCTTTGTGATGTTGTGTGTTGGTGGCCCCCCTGTGAGTCGAACACAGCACCAACGGATTATGAGTCTTCTGTTATATTGTTTTTAACTGGCTATAAATGGCGTTAATTTACATAACTTACTGTTTTTAATATATTTATAAAGTTCGTTGCTTGCCGCTAATTGCCGTTGTTTGCCACTATAATGTAGCCTATATGTAGCCTTTGTGATATTGTAGACCTTATGGCTACTACAACACAATTCAAGTTCTCTGTAAGCTCAATTAAAAACCTACCTTACGCAGATGTAGGAAAGCAGATAACTTTCTATGACACAGAGTTAAAAGGGTTTGCATTAAGAGTCGGTGCAACATCCAAGACTTTTATAGTCTACAAACGAATCAATCGCGGAGCACCAAAGAGAATAACGCTTGGGAAAGTTAATGCACTTACTTTGGACGAGGCTAGAAAATTAGCATTGAAGGAGTTAAGCAATTTAACTCATGGCATTGATCAAAATGCAGAACACAAGAAAGCAAAAGCTCTCAAAGAAAAAGTAATTCAGGCAGATACTGAAACTATAGATTGGCTATTGAAAGAGTACCTTAGCGAAAAAATTATAAAGCAAAAAGGTGGTAGGCCCGGCACTATACGGTCTGTTAACGATGCTTTTAAGTTTTTTAATTCTAGAGCAATCACCCCCCTGAAAAAAGTTGAAGGGAAATGGGCAATTCAAGAAGAAGTATTGCTTGAAGATTGGCTTGCACGTCCATTCAGAAGCATTACTCGTCAAGAGGTACTTAGCAGATTTGATTTATTCAGTATTACCAAACCAACCAGGATTGATTTAGATAAGTTAAAACCAATGGCACGCACTCATCAAATTGCTTTTAAATTTCTCAATTCTGCTTACAACTTTATTATTAGTCGCGATGAGTTAGATAAAGAAGAAGACTTTCGCAACCCCTTAGACGTTTTGACATCATACGCTCGCTGGAAAAAGTCCAACATTAAGACCAGAATGGTTGATTTCCAAAAACCAGAAATTAATCACTGGTGGAAATCTTTAATTGAATACCAAAAAGTTAATCCAGTAGCCTCTGATTACATCTTATTTAGCTTATTGCAAATTGGAAGGTCAAGCGAAATTTCAACTCTTAAGTGGAGTCAGGTTGATTTTAAATTAAATCAAATTTATTACACATACACTAAAAACGGAGAGGATTACACTTTCCCCATTTCTAAAATGGCTTTGGAGATTCTTGAAAGGCGAAAACTTGATCAACAAGAAAGCGACTTTGTGTTTCACTATAAAGACAGCAAGACAGGTCATATCCCTACTGATGCAAAAGCTCACTTCCAAAACCTGTATGAAATGTCTGGTAAACTTATTTCACATCACGATTTAAGACGAACTTGGGGAACTGCTGCACTACATTTAGACATTAACGAACGTATAATAAATTATTGCCTTAAGCATACTATTCAAGATGTAAATGCGCATTACTTTATGCGAAATGCTCCTAAAATCCACAAGGCATTGCAGGATGTAGAAGATTTCCTTTTGGCACAAGTTGCAACTTTTGAGACTAATCAATGATTCAACCTGAATTTCTTTATAAACTAAAACAGCTACCTGCTGATACTCCAATAACTGCAAATCACATAGTTGCAATTCTGGACACTGTTGCATCGCTAATTGATAAAGCCTCAGGTATTGATTTTGATTCATTGCCAAACTCCAAGCTAATTAATGAAGACATGCTGGCGGATTGGCTTGATGAGTCAAACTCAACATTACAAAAATGGAGAGTCAAGGGCGGTGGTCCAAACTACGTTAGAGGCCCAAAATCAGTTAGATACTCAGTAGGTGCAGTTAGAGATTGGATTGACTCAAGAACCGTCAAATCAACAAATGAATCTTACTCAAAAGGATTAAGCAAGCTTGAAACGCTTAATAATTTAAACAATACAAATTCTGAGACAATCAATTTCCCAATGATGATTGTGGAAAACAAGTTAGTGAGCTTCTTTAATAGCTTTGATGATGAATTGGATATTAATGGCCATACCATCTTATGCATAAAATCTAATTCCCCATTGAGACGCCCAGTACTTTCAGATGAAATTAGAGATGAAGCAGAAAAACTATTGGACGCACTGGATGAATTCAATAGGACAATCGTAAAAAATCCAAAGTTAGCACGTGAAATTTATGGTGACTGGAAAAGTCGTGTGACTGAAAATCAACGATTAGGATACTTTGATACTGCATTAGCATTTGATTTAGACCTAGCTAAAGAAATTAGCCTTGAATTTCCTAATCATTTTTTGACCCGGGAATTCAACCCTGCTTCTTGGCTACTGGACACTCTTACTAAGCATAAATCAGAGACGCTTGAAGAGTTAGACCTCCAATGGGCTTTTAAGTATCTAGTTTCTATTGGTATAAATATCAATTTAGATTTTGAACTATTAGATAAATCTAATCAGATTATATTCAGTGGAACATTGGCGCACTTATTAGCGAACGCGAATCATAAGTTTTTTGCTATCGCAGAACTAACAAATGACTACCAAGCAATGGGAAGCCTAGTAAATGAACTCATTACACTAGGACTTGATGTTGACTTACTCAATCATGAGGTAAAAGGATTAACTGCTAGGGAAATGGGGAAATTAGTCGTTGAAGCTGACGGAGCAGACGCAAGCATATTTATATCAGTACTGAACAAACGAGAGCTTTTTGAAAAGCTGTCTCAATCAATCCCGAAAAACTAAAATTTAATTCCTGACATTTTAGAAAATAATTTTTTTGCCAATTCAATCTCTCCACGCTGCATTAAATCGTTTATTTCCAGCTGGTTAAATGCAGCAGTAAACTCTTCATAAATATTGTATTTTGAAAGTAGCTCTGACATCGGTTCAGCTAACAAACCGCGCATCAAATACTCCATTTGAGCCATACTTTCACCAGCATTTAAAACAATTCTATACATAGCCATTGCAACAGTGAGTAATTTGAAAGAGGGCTGAAAGTATCCACTTCTATATGACTCTATAATAATGTGCTTTTCGGGATGCTTATCAGGATCTTTAAAACTCAACTTTTTCCATTGCTCTAGCGGTACAAATAAATTGATGACCAAGTCCATTTTTACTGTAAGTGGAGCACCGCTTTTTCTCAAACCTTTCATCTGAGGAATTTGAGATTCTAAAAACTCTCGCATTACCTCAAAATCCTGTTCAAATACTGTCCATAGCGGAATTTTTTCCTGATTGTCATAAGGCCCGACTTTGTACACAGATAATGACCCAACAGCCTTAGGTAGCTGTTCTATTAATTTCAAATAAGTATCATTTGGACCCGATTTAAGGTCTATATGGCGATCCCATCTCACATTTTGAACATAATCGTCAAAAACTACATATTTGGATAAAGGCATTCCTGCGGGAATTGGTCCCAATATATTTTCTTTGATTTCTTCATACTTTTCTACGTTTAACTTAATCATAATAAAAGCTAACCAAGCTTTTATACGCATAAAATCTAAAAGCGTATTTGGTGGTCGTCCACCTTTATTTTTCTTAACTTCTTCCAAAACAATCCCGCCTTCCAAACACTAAAATTTTCCCGCCATTAACCGTTAGGTTTCAATCCATGAAAAAAATACCTCATTAAAGGAAAATCAAAACAACAATTAATTACTGATTGTTGTTTTACTAACTTTATAAAGGATTATATATGACAGAAAAAAACACGCATGAAATGCTTAATCAAATGATTGAGGTTGAGAATGTACTTGAAAAAACTTGGTTTGGGGATGAGGAAAATCCATACAAAATTGAAGTACTTGTAGATTCACTTGTCTGCATTGAGGAGTTGTTTGAAGAAATTCCCTTGGATCTAAAATTAAGTGAGAAATTTATTTCAATTTCTTACATAGATGGACCATCTTTACAAAAAATTTTATTAGCATTTTTAGAGATCGGTTTTATACCTCTTGGGAAAGAGCTAGATGAAAACGTGCTAACTATTAAGCTAATTTTTGACGAGCACATAATTTGCTTTAGTCGCAGTCTTCTTAATCCCGATAGTACAAACAAGCTTGCTTGGCTTATTCAGGAATTGAAGATAGCCCGCAAAAATAAGGGCATATCCAAAAAAGCAAAAAAAGAGATTGATAGATTATTAACGGATCCACAGGCTTGCAAAAATGAGTTCCTGTTAATCGGATGGGAAAGTCCCGATTTTGATTAAATCAAACTGACATTTGAATGGTTCAAACATCGTTGCATGCATGGTTTTGGGATATTTTTAAATTAAGTCCCGAGCGCCATAAACTTCGGTGTTTCCATCCATGAAACACTAATTGCGAAATGGTTTAATAACAGAATCAAGCAATTGATAAAAAATAAATAAATAGGAGAATAAAAATGCAGTTTAAACACCAATACGTAACAAAGAATTACAACCAAATACTATCTAATTCAACTTACTTTACGGCTCAACCATATAACCATGAAAATAGAATTAAAGAAATAAACTCTGATTTAATTCGCCCATCGTTATATGACAACATCACCGCACGTAAATTTATTGTAGATAGCGTGGCATACAATCCTCGCACCTACGAATCTTTACCGCAGCACGTTCAAGACGACTCTGCAATTTGTCTTGATATTGCTAGAAAAAATCCACTAGCATTTAGACATTTTAATTATAAACATCGCGATGACGATAAAATTGTTCGTGCTTGTTTGACCACAGAGCCTAGCAAATTAAATGCATTATTTTGGTCAGCCGTTTCTGGTCGCCTTCGTCAAAGAAAATGGATTAGAGATTTAGCATTCGCCTGGAGTCCTTATGTATTTGAACATTTCACTCCTACTCAGAAGAATGATGACTCTATTGGGAGAAAGGCATTCGCGCATTCAACTAAGTTATTTTCCCATTTAAGTGAAAAGCTTCAAAACGACTGGGAGATAGTACTTAAATATCTTGGGGAGGAAAAAAAGACACTTGAGGAGTTGAATGTGAATGGATACTCAGCAGATCTTATCAAAAAAATTGGTACAGCATATACTTCGCAAGCCTCGCTAGGCAGACTATTAGCGTATGGAATATCAAAAAATCTTAACCCTCCATTGAGCAATAGAATAAAATTATAGTTTCGCTATAACGCCAATCTGTTTACCAATAGGAGCGATAAGGTGTGTAAAAGAAAAAGGGGCAAATTTGCCCCTTCTGCATTTTTAGGGGTTGACGTTTCAATTTTTATTTATTAACTCTTACTTGAATGGCTTATGCGTCAAGATTGATTTACCTTTCTTCTGAGGACTTGTTTCAGTAAATCACCATATCTTCCCGATTCGGCTGTTACAGCAGTAGCTTATATAAGTAGCAAAAACTCTGAGGATTTAATTGCCGAAGATATGCTCAATAGGAAAGTTTGCACACCGACTGAAATAGTGAAACCTGATGACAGGTATGACGATAGGTGAAAGTGGCTATGAATGCCCATATATGCGGAGCATATATGGAGGGTTAAGTTGGAAAACCACAACGAAGACAATCAGCAGACCGTTCCAACTGTGCGTATTAGCGCACGAACTGCGAAACAGAAAAACTAATATTATTTCTGTCCGATGCTATGTGATTAGCATTTTGGTAAAGTCCGGGTGAAATCAATTTTTTTATATTGATTTCCTTAGGGTAAGACTTTGCCGAAACCGTGTGAAGCACGGAAAGGCAAAGGCAGTGAAACAAGTCCTTCAGTGAGTTTATAGATAAATACATCTAATAAATACAATAGGTAAACACATCACTCAATCAGTAACACTCAAAAGAATTAAATCCAATCAACAGAAATAAGTTGGCACGTCTCAACAAAATAATATTCACAACAGCGTTGACATGCTGAAATTTTCTGCTTTATTAAAAGATAAGAATTGGTAAAGCAAGGTCAATATTTAACAAGTTTTATACGGGTTCAAAAATGGGAAAGCGCATTTTTATCCCTAAACTTGGTAAATAATATTATGGGGGTTTCCCCATGCCCCTGGAATACATGCCAACTCTATAAAAGCAAAAATAAAGGAGTGGTTATGGAAGACATAAAGAAATTAGCTCACGGTCAATGCGGTTCAGACGGTAATGAGTTCAGACGTTTAAAAAGGATTGAAATCAAAGCCAGCAACCAAGAATATGTTGAGTTGAGAGAGTTGGCTCACAGATCTGGTTATACAAACTTAGCTCAATATATGCGTGAAATTGGTTTGAGTGGTAAAGAAATTCATTCAAAGACCAAGCGCATGGAAGCAATCAGGCTTTGTCAGTTTGAGCTTAATAAAATTGACAACAATCTTAATGAATTTAGTCGTCACCTTAATTCAAAAACAAATGAGCCATTTACTGAAGAAGCTTTGCTCGTGCTTATGCAAATTAAAGAGCTTGCAGAAAATACATATCAATCTGCAAAGGGGGCTAAATGATAGTCCGTATCTTTTCAACTGGGAAGTCAAGTGGGAAATCAAGTGGCGAAGGCCCAGTCAACTATCTGCTAAATGATTACGACCACACAGGCGCGTTACGTTCTGTTAAACCTGAAGCTTTAGGCAATCCAAAAACCACGATTGATATTATCAACTCAATTGATAGAGATTGGAAATATGTATCAGGTGCAATTGCATTCAGGAATGAAGAGCAGCCAACTCAAGAGCAAATACTGAAGTTGATTGATAGATTCAAACAGACATTTTTTGCAGGCTTGAATATTAATCAATACAATATTCTTTTTGTTTTGCACAGAGATAAAGATAATCTAGAGATTCACTTTGTGGTCCCAATGGTTGAATTAACCACGGGTAAACAGCTAAATATTCATCCGCCAGGCACTAAAAACATTAATTTTTACAAAAGCTTCACAAGCGTGATTAATTACGAAATGGGCTATGCACACGTATTGCAAGATAATTTAAAAATTGCTTTACCTAGCCATAAACTTAAATCACCAGAATTCAAGGATGACCAGCGCAAAAATATACTGTTAGAAAAGGAAGTTAAAAAAGCAATCGTTTCAGGAAAAATTGAGAACAGAACCCAACTCTGCAAATTTTTAGATGAAGAGCTTGGCGTTTCAATTCACAGACAGGGTAAAGATTACATATCAATCAGATTGCCTGGGGATCAAAAAAGCAGACGCTTAAGAGGACCAATGTTTGAAGAAAATGCAAACTACCGCGACATGCTTGCAGCTTCTCGCAAAGCAAAAGTATCCGTCAAATTGACAGATACAGAATATCAACATCAAAAGAAGATACTCACAGAACTCACGAATGAAAGAGCCGCATTCAATAGTTCTGTTTATTCAAATGCTCGCCCTGTCAGACTTGGCGGGCCAGCACCAAGCTATAAATCAAGTTCAAAACCAACGCCAATTACAACAATAATGAAGGAGATTCCATCCATGGCAAACAATACAGATATCAAAAAAATAATAGAACAAGCGTTAATAACTATGCAAACTGGCAAACCTGATAAGAAGCTTGCTCCGAAATTACCTAATATTAAGCAATTACAAGAACGAAAAAATGAAATTAGAGAGAAAGCCTATCCAAGTGTCAGAAAGAATCCACCAGTTTCAAACGGCGCAATTGTTAGCTTAATAGACACTATCGGCCAAGTAAAAATGAGTATTCAAGACGCAATTGCAGACCTAGCAAATGCTAGAGAGCCGAAAGATATAATAATCGCAGAGCAGAGATTGAGGGAGTTGCTTGAACTAGAGAGGACTTTAAATATTCAATTACATGAAGCTAAAGTAGCTGTTGGAAATCAACAAACGAATTCAAAACTGAAAATTTGAGCTTGTAGATAAAGGGTGTAAATAAGTTTGTGTAAACGCTATTTGTAC
>JAKFVB010000053.1 GCA_021732405.1 Methylotenera sp. | reverse complement strand
GAAAAAGCGCCATGACCAATTGCATCGCCTGAAACGCCACCCAAACGTTGACCACCAGTATTCAGCCATGAGCTGTTAATCGCATTTGGCGCAGCCAGTGTGAGTAATAATGAATTGTTGACAGAGCCACCAGCGTTAGGCTTTAACCAAATATTGTCTGAAAACACCATTGCAGCAGCAGCGGGGCTGTCAATCACCCAATCTTCTTCAGTAAAAATGCCAATGGCTGAGCAGCCAATGATATTGGTACAGCTGCTTGCTTTAGCGGCTGCTTTAATGGCGGGTTGTGGGTTTGAGGCAAATTCTGAGCTTAAGAACAGTAACACGCAAGCGGGTGATTCCAACTCTGCTTTGCTCATGGCCGTTAATACTGCTTCAGCAGCCAGTTCTGCTATGGCTTTACTGCCAATTGCTAATCCAGTAGCGACTTTCAACTATGCGCTTTCAACGTTTCGCCTGCCATTAAGTGCGGTGTTGGGATTATTTTATGCCTATATTCGCATAAATCCACAATACAGCATTCCCCGCATTTAGGGCTACGCGCCGTGCAAGTGTAGCGCCCATGCAATATCAGCAAATGATGCGCATCATGCAAAAACTGTTTGGGAATTGTTCTCAGATATTTTTGCTCAACTGCCAGCACATTTTTGCCAGTGGCTAGCTTGGTGCGGTTTCCTAGTCGGAACAAATGCGTATCCACCGCAATAGTTGGTTCGCCAAAAGCGGTATTTAAAATCACATTAGCCGTTTTTCGGCCAACGCCTGGCAAGGCTTCTAAGGCTGCTCGGGTATTGGGCACTTGTGAATCATGTAGTTGAATTAACTGATTGCAGCACGCAATGACATTTTTAGCTTTGGCATGATACAAACCGATGGTTTTGATGTAACGCTCCAAGCCTTCAATGCCTAAATCAAAAATGGCTTGCGGCGTATTAGCCACTGCAAATAGCTTGCGCGTAGCAATATTCACGCCTTTATCGGTCGCTTGTGCCGATAAAATCACCGCGATTAGCAGTTCAAAAGTGCTAGAAAATGCTAATTCGGTGGTCGGTTTGGGAATCGCAATACTTAAGCGCCTGAAAATCTCCGCACGTTTTTCGGCATTCATACGTTAACGATTCTTAAGTGATTAAGCTTTAATTTGCAGGTTTAAGTGCGCTGGAAGAAACATCAGCTGGCAGACTGGGCGTAGCAGTTTTACGCAACTCTGCCCAATTGCGCGCAGCAATCAAACCTGCTAACCCCAAGAAAGCACCTGGCGGTAAAATCGCCAATAAAAAGCCATTATAATCAGGAATAATCGTCAGCACATAGGGTTTGAAGCTGGCGCCAAATGCTAAATCCAGCCCAGAGAATAAAGTACCTTTACCTACAATTTCGCGAATACCGCCCAGTAAACCCAATACCAGCGTCAATCCAATGCCCATCATAAAGCCATCCCACATCGCTGGTGCAGGTGGATTTTTAGCTGCAAACGACTCAACGCGTGCCAGTACAATACAATTCACCACAATTAAGGGTATAAAAATACCCAAAACTTTGTGTAGCGGCTCTGCAAAGCCATGAATCGCTAAATCGATGACAGTCACCAAAGCCGCAATGACTAAAATAAACACGGGTACGCGGATTTCAGACGGCACAAAACGGCGCACAGGCGAAACCGCGCCATTTGAGGCGGCCATTACCAGCGCGGTAGCAAAACCCAAGCTTAAGCCGTTCACCGCAGTTGTGGTGACCGCCAAAGTTGGACACAAGCCCAGCAGTTGCACTACGCCAGAGTTTTGTTTCCACAGCCCGTTATAGGCGATTTCTTTAAATTGATTCATTTTTAACCTTTAAAACCACTTTACTTAACCACTTTTTTTAGCCAAAAAATCACGCAAATAACGCTTGTTTATTCGCTTCAAAATATTGCAGGGCTTTATGCACCGCTTTTACAACGGCGCGCGGTGTAATCGTTGCGCCTGCCATATAGTCAAATTTACCGTTATCTTTTTTTACTTTCCAAGCACTGTCTGCTGTTTTTAAGAGCGATTCGTTATCAAAAAGTTTAATCCAATCATCTTTGGCAATATCAATATAATCACCCAGGCCTGGTGTTTCTTTATGTGATAACACACGCACGCCGCTAATGCTTCCATCGGCTTTAATCGCAATCAACAGCTTAATATCGCCACTATAACCATCATGCGCAATTGCCTCAATAATTACCGCTGCTGGCTCATTATTAATCCGCGCGCGGTTGGCAATAGTAGGTTGTTTATTGCCCAATAAATCGCTTGGCGCAATCGTCACAGTGTCTTTCAGCAAATCATTATTATGCATAGCTTGCGGCACAATCTGGCGAAATAAACTTAAGCGCGCCGCCGCTTCACTTTTTTCAATTGGTAATTTGGTGATTTGAAAAATAAACGCCAACAATGCGGTAAACACCACGGCAAATGCAATGAGCGTGATGGCGGTTTTTGAAGCATGTTTTAATATGGTTTCAGACATTATTTTTCGTGCCCAAAAACGCGTGGCTGCGTATGCGCATCAATCAACGGCACACAAATATTCATAAAAATCACCGCAAATGCAATTCCATCAGGGTAGCCGCCATACACGCGAATCAAATAGGCAATTACTGCCACGCCAGCAGCAAAATATAATTTGCCTTTAGGTGTGGTTGGGCCACTCACTGGGTCGGTGATGATAAAAAACGCACACAGCATGCTGGCACCGCTAAATAAATGAAATAGCGGTGAAGCAAAGTGCGCTGGGTTAACCAACCAAAACACGCCAGAAATCATAGCCAGCGCCGCCAAAAATGCGGTTGGTAAATGCCAAGAAATAATTTTTTGCTGCCATAAATACAAACCACCCAGCAAATACGCACCCGTAACCCATTCATTACCTTTACCGCCCAGTACGCCAAACACAGGCGCTTGCGTAATGCTGCCCACTTCATGTTTGAGCATCAATTGCGTTTTTAAATAATCCAGCGGCGTAGCCGAAGTTACCGCATCGATTTGCACGCCTTGCGGCAAAACACCGCTAAAAATTAAATGTAGCTGATCGCCAAAGCTTAATGGTGTTTGCGCCAACTGTAAGGCTGCTGGCCATTTAGTCATTAATACTGGAAATGAAATCAATAGCACTGCATAACCAATCATGGCAGGGTTAAATGGGTTGTAACCCAGCCCGCCATACAGTTGTTTAGCAACCACAATCGCGAAAAAAGTACCCACGACAATCAGCCACCAAGGCGCAATGGGCGGAATGGCAAGCGCTAATAGCCATGCGGTAACCACTGCGCTGTAATCCATTAAGAATGGCTGAATGGGGCGCTTGCGTAGTTTTAGCATCGCCGCTTCTGCCGCAAGCGCAGTGATTGTCGCTAGCGTTAAAGTCACCAATATGCCGCCGCCATATATCCACACATAAGCCGCAATACCAGGCACCAGCGCCAAGAGCACTTTAAACATGATGCTACCAACGCTTGGTGCATTCGAAATATAGGGTGAGCGGTTCAAATTATTCTTTCTCTGTCTTAATATCTGATTGCGCTAATTTAGCGGCATCAGCCGCCGCTTTTTGTGCTTTTGCGCGCGCAATCGCAGCAGCAATCAAAGCCTGTTTATCAGCGGCAGCATCTGTATTATTGGGCGTTATTAATTCTGCCTCTTTAGGTTCTGCTAAACCAACAGATTGGCGGCGGGCTTCAATTTCTGCAATTTCTTTTTTCACTGGCTCAGCTGCATCCGCCACGTTTTTTGGTATATTTCCTGTTGCAAGTGCGGCTGCTTTTTGCGCCTTTGCACGCTCAATCGCGGCGGCAATCAACGCTTTTTTTGCAGCATCATCGGCTGGCGCAGATTTTTCGGGCTTCACTTTTTGTTCAGTTGTTGCTTCAGTTTGCGCTGCCGCTTTCAATGCTTTTGCGCGTTCAATGGCAGCCGCAATTGCGGCTTTTTTCGCATCATCTGCGCCAGAAGTTAACCCATTATTTGTGTTAAGTTTTTCATCTGATTGGTCAATCTTAGGTTCAGCTTTTGTCCCAGTTTCAGTTTTAGCCGCTTCTGCTTTGCCTGCCTGCGCTCTTTCAGCATGTTTTTGTGCGCGTTCTTGTTTTTCGCGTTCAATTCTGGCCAATCTAAAATCGTTACGTTCACGCGCTAAATCAGCCGCTTCTTTGGCTTTATCCAGCGCAATAATTTCACTTTTGGCGTAACGATAATATTGTACTAATGGTATGTCGCTAGGACATACATAGCTACAAGCACCACATTCTATACAATCAAATAATTTGTAATCGTTGGCTTTTTCAAAATTATCTGATTTGGCAAACCAATACAATTCTTGCGGCTGCAAATTAACCGGGCAAGCATCGGCGCAACGCGCACAGCGTATGCAAGGCATGGCGGGCGGTGGCTGCTCAAATAAAGTCGGCGATGCAGCAATAATACAATTGGCGGCTTTGGTAATCGGCACTTCGGCGGTTGGTAAATCAAAGCCCATCATTGGGCCGCCCATAATGAAATGTGTGGTATTGGCTTTTGCGCCACCTGCCGCTTGTACAAGGTGCAACATTGGTGTGCCAAATAACACTTCAAAATTTTGCGGTTTTTGCACATTGCCCGTCATTGAAACAATGCGGCTAATGGATGGCTCGCCCAATTCAAAATAGCGGTACAGCGCAACGACGGTGGCCACATTAAATACTTGCAAGCCCACTTCGGTTGAGCGTTTATCGTATGGAATTTCTGTGCCCAACACCAAATGCACCAAGCGCCTTGCATCGCCGCTTGGGTAAAGCGTGGGCACAATTTTTACCTGAATTTGAGCGTTAAGTTTGTTGATTGCAGTCTTTAGCGCATCGGCTGCTTCTGGTTTATTGTCCTCAACCCCAATCATCACTTTTTCTGCGCCCAGCAAGTATTGCGCAATCGCAACCCCTTTAACGATTTCATCCGCACGTTCTCGCATCAGCATATCGTCGCAGGTGATATAAGGTTCGCATTCAGCCGCGTTAATCACTAAAGTATGCACGCCCGATTTTCCATCTGCGCGCAGTTTAATATGCGTCGGAAAAGTGGCGCCGCCTAGCCCAACAATACCTGATAGACGCAGGCTGGCAACCAGCGATTTGCGCTCAGCGTTACGCCAATCTTGCGGCGTTTTCTCAATCCATTTATCCAAACCATCTGGCGCAATTGTGATGCAACGGTCTGGCAAACCAGATGGATGCGGAATAATCGCATCAGAAATTGCGCTGACGGTGCCAGATGTACTGCCATGAATCGCGGCCGAAACCGTGCCTTCTGCCTCTGCGATTAATTGACCCTTGAGCACATAATCGCCCACGCTGACTTTTATTTTTGGAATGTTGCCCACATGTTGGCGCAATGGCAGCACGATTTTTTCTGGGATTGGCAATTGACCAATCGGCAATTGTGTTGATTGCGCTTTGTTTTCAGGCGGATGCACGCCGCCATGGAATGGAAAAATATCCTTGGCAGATTTAAACAGACTAACTATATTAACAATTGCATTCATGCGTCTTCAGTTTTTAATGTTTTTTAAGTGTTAACTAAATGGATTAATGCGATGCGGTTTGCACAGATTTAATCGGAATCACTGGATATTTCCATTTCCAGTTATCTGGCGTAACCCCAATTGGTTCCATCGTAATGCAATCTACAGGGCAAGGTGCTAAACATAATTCGCAACCCGTGCACTCGCTGGCAATAATGGTGTGCATATGCTTTGCGGCGCCCAAAATCGCATCGACTGGACAAGCTTGTATGCATAACGTACAGCCGATACAGGTCGCTTCGTCAATAAAAGCCACCGATTTGGGTTTTTCTACGCCATTTTCAGCGTTAAGTGGCTTATATTCCATGCCCATCAAATCGGCTAGCGCACGTACGCCTGCATCGCCACCAGGCGGGCATTGGTTGATATCGGCGCGACCTTCAGCAATCGCCGTGGCATAAGGTTTGCAGCCAGGAAAGCCACATTGGCCACATTGTGTTTGCGGCAAAATGGCATCAATGCGCGCAATAAGCGGGTCGCCTTCTACCTTGAATTTAAGCGCGGCATAGCCCAGCAAGGCGCCTAAACCAAGCGCCAAGCCAATCATAATGTATAAAGCAGTTAGCATGAATAAATAGGATTTTTATGTGTGAAAAGGCGAATACTTAACCTAATATTTTGCTTAAATTTCTTAATACTTAACTAATATTTATCTAGGCCAGCAAAGCCCATAAATGCAAGGCTCATTAGTGCCGCAGTCACCATGGCAATTGCAGAGCCTTTAAATACCACTGGCACGTCAGCCGCTTCTAATCTTTCGCGCATGGATGCAAATAAAATCAGTACCATTGAAAACCCCAGCGCGCCGCCAAAACCATACAAACCCGATTGAATAAAGCCATTGCTTGCCTGCGCATTCAAAAGCGGAATGCCAAGTACGGCGCAGTTAGTGGTGATTAACGGCAAGAAAATTCCTAACATTTGGTATAAAAGTGGAAAACTTTTTTCCATAATCATTTCAGTAAACTGCACCACACCTGCAATCACTACGATAAAAGATAATGTGCGCAAATACTGCAAGCTATTCGGTTCTAATAAATAAAAATTAATCGCCCAACTGGTCATCGAGCCAATGGTCAGCACAAAGGCAGTGGCTGCTGCCATGCCAATTGATGCCTCTA
Organism: Methylotenera sp.; assembly: GCA_021732405.1. Taxonomy (GTDB): domain Bacteria; phylum Pseudomonadota; class Gammaproteobacteria; order Burkholderiales; family Methylophilaceae; genus Methylotenera_A. The sequence continues at coordinate 42,354 of JAKFVB010000053.1, read as the reverse complement.
ATTTTTTAGAAACACCCATAAATGGACACAAGCCCAAGATTTTAACTAATACGATGTTATTGACTAAAACCGTACTGATTAAAATTAAAATATAACTTTCTGACATTAGTATTTAGACCTTAAGTAGACACGCCTGAACTAGGTGCAATTATACAACTTAATTAAGGCCGTATATCGCTAGATTTAGTCAGTTAAAGCACGATGAGATTCAACCAAAATACCCTATGCAACGTTAGCTAATTAGTAAAGCCTGCGCAATATAAAATATTTTTCTTATTATTAAAAATACTATTTTAATATATTGATATTTTAATTGGTTATATAGAGAGATTAAGCAGTTTGAATCCGAGGGCGATTCGCATTAAGTGGTCAGTTTCGGTTAAAATAGTGATAATTTTTATTTGGCAAGGTTATCTATGTTGCAAGGTAGTTTGGTTGCAATCGTTACGCCCATGTTTGATGATGGCAGTTTAGATTTAGACGCACTGCGCAAGTTAATCGATTGGCACATTGAAGCGGGCACCGACGGTATTGTGGTTGTGGGTACAACTGGTGAATCGCCAACAGTGGATGTAGACGAACATTGCTTGCTGATTAAAACAACAGTAGAGCATGTCGCAAAACGGATTCCAGTGATTGCTGGAACAGGTGCTAACTCTACACGTGAAGCAATTGAGTTAACGCAAAATGCGAAAGATTTTGGTGCGGATGCTTGCCTTTTGGTTGCGCCGTATTATAACAAGCCGACGCAGGAAGGCTTATATCAACATTATGCGGCGGTAGCCGCTGCCGTTGATATTCCGCAGATTTTATATAATGTGCCTGGGCGTACTGGTTGTGATATTAGCAATGATACGGCGATACGTTTGTCGGCAATGAGCAATATTGTGGGCATTAAAGATGCCACTGGCGGAGTAGAGCGCGGAACTGATTTATTACTGCGTGCGCCTAAAGATTTTGCAGTTTACAGTGGCGATGATGCAACAGGAATGGCGCTGATGCTGCTTGGCGCGCATGGCGTAATATCAGTAACTGCAAATATTGCGCCAACATTCATGCATCAAATGTGTGTTGCTGCAATGGCGGGTGATGTAAAAAAAGCTTGTGAAATTAATGCTAAATTATTTGCCCTGCATCAAAAGTTGTTTGTTGAAGCGAATCCAATCCCAGCTAAATGGGTGTTGCAACAAATGGGATTAATAAAAACAGGTATTCGATTACCGATGGTCAATTTGTCTGCACAGTATCATGACGTGCTTCGTCACGCGATGAGCCGTGCTGAAATTTTTAGCTAAATTAATTGTGTTAAGTTAATTGTTTTTAACGCTACATTAAATAGCAATGTATAAATGGTGGTCATTAAAATGAAATTTACTATGAAGTTCGTTCCAAAAATAACAGCTGTACTTTTATTAACAACATTAGTCACGGCTTGCGAGTCAATTCCGTTTCTTGATACTTCTTCAGATTACAAAGGAGCTGGCAGATCGCGCCCATTGGAAGTGCCGCCTGACTTAACTGCAGTTAAAACCAGCGATGCTTATGCCGTGCCAGGTGGTAGCACCAGTTTCTCAGAGTTTAATCAATCTATACAAGGGCAAGAAGTTGGGGTTGAAAAAATATTAGCAAACCCAGATGGTGTGCGTATGGTAAAAGCGGGCTCGCAGCGCTGGCTAGTGGTTGATGCGCCGGCTGAAAGAGTGTGGCCAGTATTGCGCGAATTTTGGGCTGAGCAAGGCTTTGCAGTTAGGGTTGAAGATGCGCAGATAGGCTTGATGGAAACAGAATGGAAAGAAGCGGATGCCATTAAAGCGCAAGAGGAAAAAGGCAGTTATCTAAAAAGATTTGATAAGTTTTTAGATAAATTATCGTTTGAAGCAGACAGAAGAAAATACCGTACCCGTTTAGAGAATGGCTCAGAGCCCAATACAACAGAAATTTATATGTCGCATCGAACGGTAGAGGGCGCGCCAGATAATGGACTCAATGTGGTAAGGACACCTTTTGGTGAATATGCGACAGGTTATCGCAATGAAAATCAACAAGAGGTAAAAGCTAAAACTGATGACTTAGAAATTGATGCGGAATTATTACGCCGATTAATGATTAAGTTAGGCATTGCAGAAAGCCGCTCACAAGAGATTGTGGCTAGCGCGGCAGTAGAAAAGCGTGCAGATGTAGTAAAAGAAGCGGATAGCAGTGTCACCCTCAATTTGAATGATCCGTTTGACCGTGGCTGGCGCCGTGTCGGCTTGGCGCTGGATAGAATTGGCTTTGTGATTGAAGATAAAGATCGCTCAAATGGAACGTTTTTTGTTCGATACACCGATGTGGATATTGACAACACCCCGAAAAAGAAAAAAGGGGTGATTGATACGCTGGCTTTTTGGCGTGACGATGACGAGGACAAAAATGCAGACGTTAAAGAAAGTAAGTCACTCACCGAAAAATTGCAATTTTGGAAAGGCGATGACGGCAAAACTGACCCCTCTAAACAATATCGCATTAAAGTGGCAGAGTCTGAAACAGGTGGTACACGCGTGAATGTGGTCGACAAAGACGATAAACGCAGTCGTAGTACCACGGCAAATCGTATTATTTCACTGATGTATGATCAGCTAAGATAATAGATTTACGTAGCCTGCGCGTTTTTGCTAAATGAGATTTGCCTCAATTGGTAGTGGTAGCGCAGGCAACTGCACGGTGATTGAGCAACAGTCGACACGGCTGTTGCTAGATTGTGGGTTCGGTCTTAAAGAAGTAGTCATTCGACTGCAAAAGCTGGATTTAATGCCAGAGCAAATCAGTGGTATTTTAGTCACCCATGAGCACGACGACCACGCTAAAGGGGCCTTTAAGTTCGCTGCAAAATATAACATTCCTGTTTGGCTATCACACGGCACACTCAAAATGTGTGAACGCTATCTGCCAGAAAATGCGGCTATTCAACTTAATATTATTGATAGCCATACGAGTTTTGAGATTCAAAACTTACATATCACGCCATATCCAGTTCCCCACGATGCGCGTGAACCAACGCAGTTTAGTTTTTATGATGGCCAAAAAAAGTTGGGTGTATTGACCGATGCTGGTGCATCCACAACGCATATTGAGCAGATATTAACGCAAAGTGATGCACTGTTATTAGAGTGCAATCACGATTTAGCAATGCTAGAAAATGGCCCCTATACTTGGACACTTAAAAGGCGAGTAAGCAGTCGGCTGGGGCATTTGGATAATGCCAGTGCAGCGCAGTTGCTATCAAAATTAGACAATTCTAAGTTAAAGCATATCGTTGCCGCTCACTTAAGTGCTAAAAACAATACACAAGCTTTGGTAAAAGCTTCGTTAAGTGCAGTATTAAATTGCACACCAGATTGGATAGGTATTGCGCAACAACATGAGGGTCTTGATTGGCGCAGTTTAAATTAATTAATCGAGTTTACTAAATAAGCGATTAAATTAAAGCGCTAGCAGCGACAACTTTGAAGCAGTTGCCAGTATTCACAAAAAAGTACTTAAAATCAGCCCATAAAAAAAGCCGACATGAAGTCGGCTTTTTTATTCAGTCAAAATGAATTGATTGAATTATTCTGCAGCAGCAGGAGCAGCTTCCATTGGCGCTTCAGCAGGAGCAGCTTCCATTGGTGCAGCTTCCATCGGAGCAGCTTCCATTGGTGCTTCAGCAGCAGGAGCCGCTTCCATTGGCGCTTCCATTGGTGCTTCAGCAGCAGGAGCTTCTTCAGCAGGTTTTTCGCCACAGGCAGTTAATGCAAGTGCTAATAATGCAGCTAATAGGGCAGAACGTGTCATTTTTATATTCCTTAACAGAGAGAGTAGACTAAAAGTTTAACCAATTACGGTGGACCACCTTTAGCCCGACCGAATGTGACGAATTTTACCAGTAATTATAGAAAATTCCAGTATATTTTTGATTATACGAAACTTTTTTTAGTGAAAATATGTTGGTTTGCAACAATTTATCGCATAAATCTCAAAAAAGTCTTAAATAGTGAGTGTGCTTTGCTTAAAAGCTCAGTCTACTTTAATCGATAAGCCACTATTTTGTGTGTTTGTAGCAGCGTAAATCCCCAATATTTTGCGGCTAATTTCGTCTTTATTTTGCATTGCGCCGCCAATATCCAGCCATTCACCTAGCCTTATGCGTACGACTGTAGTCAACTCTTCAAAATCAATAAAGCCTTGTTGATTAAGACGCGCAATACGCGGCGTAATTGTTAATTCAACTTGATGACCAATCGTGCGTGGACGTACTGCGAAGCCTGTGGTTACTTCTTGCCAATCAGTTATACGATCAATTTGAATGTAGCGGCGGGTGATGCTAACCCACTCTTGCGTAAACGGCACTATTTGCCCATTGCTAATAAAAGCACGTTCGCCATCTAGCACGTTAATAAACTGACTACCGCTTTGGCGCGCCCTACTGGTATTGCGTTCAATTTCAATGCGTCCGCCATTACGCTGTACGCGTCTATTATTCGAAATCGTCGTATTGCCAATACTGACGGTGCCATTGGCTTCAGCACGGTCTGATTGACTGTTTTGCTGCAGACTATTGCTAACGGTAATTCTACGATTCACTCTAGCGGCATCAAGTTTTTCGACTACCGCTTCAATTTCGCGCATGCGTTCAGCCTGCGCCCTTAAAATAAGCTGATTATCAATACCAGTTGCCGTGCCATCCAAACCCACCATCAGTGAAATGGTCGGTAATATGTCGCTAGCAAAACGGTGTTGCAAGGTAATGATTTTAAATTCGGTTTCAGCCGCAACCTGCACACTTATAAGCGCAAGACTTAACACTAAAAAACATGGTAATATTTTTTGCACGGTATTTTAAAGCCCTAATTTAGTCACCGAAATCGCCTCAGTCGTTTCTGCTAATAATTCATCAAAACGCAAAAGCAGGCTAGCACTAGTGTCTATATCAGTCAGCGCGTACTTAAAACGCGCTTGGTCAATATGAAAACGGCGGCAGTAATGTTGCTTATCGGCAATCACAAAACAGTCTTTAGCAATTTTGGCAAAGTCATTGGTTTCATACACCGTCATTTTATGGCCATAAATACGCAATAAATCCATCAAGCGTGGGCAGTTAGCAGTAAAAAAATGCGTATTTTGTAAAATGATGGAGAGTTTTACTTGTTCACCTTTTTGCAAAAAAGCATGCATTAAGTTGTAGCGCTTTAAACTGGCATAATCGCCCTTGCCAAAGTCTTGGTCAAACACACACAAATCGTGAGTTGCTTCTGCAATCACTATGTCCAACGCCAGCGCATAATTGCGCTCACCCATTAATACGGTATTGGGTATGAGTTCTGTTTGCTCCATATCATCACCTTTTAATCAAAGCCAATATAACCTGCCAGATAGCTGTCATACAAAGCGTTGGCAAGCTGGATTTGAACATCATTCGTTTGATTGCTGAAATTTAAATAACGCTGATTAGCCAAATCTTGCATACAAACGATTAAATTGTCTGAAACCACTAGCTTTTCACCATTTAAATAAAAGGCATTATCGGTAAACAGCATTTGTGATTTTAAATTCAGTACTATTGTTTGAAGCTTAGCTGTTTTTTGTTGGAATTGGCTCATAAATTTTGCTAAGCTGATTTTTTTAGCAGGCTCAAAATACACGTCTGGCTTAGGTTCTGTTAAATATTTACCTAAAAAATCCGCTACGTGGCTGTTATCCCAATTAATTTTTTGTAGCATATTGCTAACTTGATGCGCCATCACATCGCTAACTAGTGCTGGATGATTTTGTAACTGTAAATCTGGATCGCTATAAAGTGGATTTGATGCATTATTAAGTGTTAAGTTATCTTGTAAATAGCTTAAAAATTCATGCATCAGCTCCTGCGTTTTGGGCGCCCTAAAACCAATTGAATACGTCATGCAACCATCACCCACCGCCACGCCCCAATGTGCAATTTGCGGCGGTAAATAAAGCATATCACCAGCCTCTAAAACCCACTCTTGTTCAGACACAAAATTTTTCAGTATTTTTAAAGGCGCGCCGTCTATTAAAGTTAAGTCTGTTTGATTGCTTATTTTCCAGTGCCTTTTGCCGCTACCTTGCAATAAAAATACATCATAACTATCTACATGCGCGCCCACGCCGCCGCCATCGGGCGCATAGCTCACCATCAAATCATCCAAGCGCGCTTTGGGAATAAAATCAAATTGGTTTAATAATTCAGTCGCTTCTGGCAGGTAATGGTTTACGCTTTGCACAAGCAAGGTCCAATCTTTGCTGGGCAATTTGGCAAAATCAGCATCATCAAAAGGGCCATTTTTAACCAACCACTTATCCGCCTTTTTCTGCACAATTCTGGCTTGCACGTCATCCTCACAAGCTAAGCCAGCCAACTCTTCTGGGCTTAATAAGCCAGTAAAATTGGGAATCGCGTTTTTAATCAGCAATGGTTTTTTTTGCCAATATTCAGCCAAAAACTGGCTGGGTGTTAAGTTGTTTAGTAAAGCCAAAGGCTGATTTTTTGTAATATTCATGCGCTTATTTTAATCGCGTTTTGTCTTAGAATATAAAAAAATTGCGGGACTATACAACTAGGTATATAGTAAGATTTAACACATAAATCAAAGTAGTTTTAAATCATTTGAGGAGATTTTTTAAAATGAATGCGCCAGTAGATACTTCCATTAAAACCTTTCATGGCGGCTGTCCGCATGATTGCCCCGATACTTGCAGCATGGTTTACAGCGTGCAAAATCAAAAGCTTATTTCAGTTAAGGGCAACCCTGATCACCCCATGACGCGCGGCGGTTTGTGCGTCAAGCTCAAAGACTACGAAAAACGCCACTACCACCCAGACCGCTTGCTGTACCCAATGAAACGCACTGGGCCAAAAGGCAGCAAGCAATTTACACGTATTACTTGGGATGAAGCGCTGGATACAATTGTTGATAAATGGCAAAACATTATTAAAACCGATGGTTCGCAAGCGATTATGCCGGCCAGCTACTTGGGTAACCAAGGTTTGGTGCATGGCTTAAACGGCGGCGATGCATTTTTTGCGCGTTTGGGGGCAACGGTGACTGAGCGTACTTTTTGTGGTGAAGGTTCATGTACCGCGTGGCTATTGACCGTTGGACCAACCGCAGGGGTTTGCCCAGAAAGTTTTATCCATAGCAAATACATTATTATCTGGGCGTGTAATTCGGTTTCGACCAATTTGCACCACTGGCATATCATTCATGAAGCGCAAAAAAAAGGCACAAAAGTCGTCGTTATCGATTCTTACGCATCTAAAACCGCTAAAGAGGCCGATTGGCACATTGCGCCAAAACCTGGCACCGACGGCGCGTTAGCCATGGCCATGATGAACGTGATTATTAGTGAAGGTTTGCAAGACCAAGATTACATTGATAATTACACCGTTGGCTACAAAGAACTTGCAGAACGCGCTAAAACCCGCACGCCAGAATGGGCAGAAAAAATTACAGGTATCGCAGCCGATGATATTCGCAAACTTGCCCGTGAATATGCCACTGCTACGCCCTCTGCCATTCGTATTGGCGTGGCGCTAGAGCGCAGTTATGGTGGCAGCCAAGCCATTCGCGCCGTTACCTGTTTGCCTGCGCTCACTGGTGCTTGGCGGCACGTGGGCGGCGGTATTTTGCAATTTCCTGTGTGGGAGCACCCGTATAAATTTGATGTGATTTGCCGCCCAGATTTAATTCCAGAAGGCACACAAGTCGCGAATATATTGCAGTTGGGCCGTGTGCTCACAGGTGAAACTAAACTGAAAACGCCGATTAAATCACTGATGGTATGGAACACTAACCCTGTGACGCAATCGCCCGAAACTGACAAAATTATTAAAGGTTTAGAGCGTGAAGATTTATTCACCATTGTGGCCGACCATTTTATTACCGACACCGCCGCTTATGCGGATATTGTGTTGCCAGCCACCATGGGCGCAGAGATGGAAGATATGATTTTAAGCTGGGGTCATTTGTATCTCACTTACAATGCCAAGTGCGTAGATGCGCCAGGTGAAGCGATTTCTAATAACGAGATTTTCCGCCGCTTGGCAAAACGTTTGGGCTTTGAAGAAGATAACTTTAAATGGTCAGACGGCGAATGTTTAGAGAATTACGTGAATTGGGATGCGCCTGCTTGTGACGGCATTGATTTAGCCTATTTGCGTGAGCATGGTTTTGCACGTTTAAATGTAGGCACCAAAGATAATCGCGCACCACACAAAGAGGGTAACTTTCCTACGCCAACGGGCAAATGCATGTTTTTGGTAGAGGGCGCCAAAAACTTTGTGGCAGGGCCTTTCCGCCAAATGTATGAAGGCTTTCAGCCGGGTGAAGATTTAGATGCGCTGCCCGATTATGTCGCCTCACGCGAATCGGCCGATAGCAACCCAATTTTGGCAGCAAAATATCCGTTAAGTATTATCTCGCCCAAAAGCCATGGTTTTTTGAATTCTTGCTACGCCAATGTGACCGAAAAAATCAAAGGGCAAGGCGAGCAGTTTGTGATGATTAACGCGGCAGACGCAGATATGCGCGGTATCAAGGATGGCGCAAAAGTGCGTGTGTTTAATGCGCGTGGCGCGTTTGAGGGTGATGCGCGGATTACTAAAGATGTGAATCCTGGCATTGTGGTGGCAACACTGGGTTATTGGCGGCAGTTAAATAAGGGAACGGTGAATTGTATTAGTTCAGCGGAGTTTGGGGATATGGGGCATTCGACTACGTTTAGTGATAATTTGGTGCAGGTGGAATTGGGGTAATATTGGGTGAGTAATTATACCCACCCTTAAATCAAATCTATTGTTTAATAAGCTCTGCAAACTCGGGATTGGTAACTGCTTTTTTAATTAAATCTTGTACAGCAGGCCCTAGTGCCTGAGCTGTTTGATTGCAAGCGGTAATTGCATCAAAACCACTTTTGAAATCGTAGCGATTATCAACATTCATTGACTTTCCATTACTTGAATTAAGTTCCATGTTTATATGCCAAAATCCACCAGTTAAACCTGTTGTTGATGAAAAATCGATTGCTTTAAGTGAGCCCTTAAGATTTACGCCAGATTCTGAATAGATATTCGCGAACTTAAACTCATCATTCAAAGCTTTTTCAACAAATTGAGGGATTGTCATGCCATCAGAAGCTTGAATTGGCCCCATTAATCTACAGCCTGCATCAAAATTTGTGGGAGCCTCCATTGATGTAACTCGAACTTTGCTACCATCAAATTTCTTAAGGGCTTCATTATTATCAATTGAAATAGAGTAACGAGCTGGAGTCATAGTAGAGCATGCTGTAACCATCAGTAAAATAGGCATGAGAATTATTTTTTTTAGCATAGACTTCTTTCTTTTTAAGTTATTGAAATAGGTTATTGTATAAATTAATTTGTTGAAAAAAATTTACTATTCAATCATAGCTGATGATAAATATAGCTGCAATAAATACTACTTAGTCAACGCAAGTCGTCGCTTTCGCGCGACTGGCGAGTTACTTTCTTTTGCTTAGCCAAAAGAAAGTAACCAAAGAAAAGACTACCCCCTACCGCTTGTTTCCTGCGCTGCACTCAAAAGTTGGGCGCTGCGGAACTCGCCCTAACAAGCCACATAAAACATGACTTGTCGCGGTGCTCAAACAGTCCTCGCTTAAAAACTCCCAACTTTTGATGGCAGCGCAGGCGCGGTAGCAGGGGATTGAAAGTCAACACCTGTTATATGCAATGCTCAGAGTGACGCTTGGATGTTGGGGGTTGTTGTCAGAATTGTCTGACAACAAATTAAGTGTTTGCTGATGTTGATTGAAATGAATGCTTAGTAATATTCAATCAGGATACATAGAACGGTTTTAAACGATTTTTAACTAAACTTTAAGGGATACAAAATGAAATTATTGAGCACATTGTTAATTCTGGCTTTTGCAGTTGTTGTAACTGGTTGCAATACTTTTGCTGGCGCAGGTAAAGATATTCAAAAAGGCGGCGAAAAAATTGAAGGTGCTGCAGAAAGTAGTAAGTAAGCCTAAATAAATACAGTTCAATTTGCTAGGGTGCGTCTAACGTGCTCTAGCAATTCAAATATCCAGTCAAATACTGCTCGGTCGAGTTTTTTCAAAAGGTAAATCATATGCGTAATAAATTAATTGTTGGTTCTGCATTAGTGGCGTTTGTATTAGGCGGTTGCGCTAATATGACAGAGACGCAAAAAGGTACTGCTAAGGGCGCAGGTATTGGCGCTGGCGTTGGTGCGGTTGTGGGTGCGATTGCTGGCAAAGGCAAGGGCGCGGCAATTGGTGCGGCGGTGGGTGCTGGTGTTGGTGCGGTGGCGGGTAATGTTTGGACTAAGCGTCAAGAAGAGCAAAAGCGTCAAATGGAAGAGGCAACTGCGGGTACGGGTGTTGCGGTTTCTCAAACATCTGACAATCGCTTAAAACTGGATATCCCAAGTGATATTTCTTTTGCGGTGGGTCGTGCAGATATTCAATCTAATTTCAGAACGATTTTAGATACGTTTGCGACTAGTTTGGCTAACACGCCTAATAGTAATGTAACGATTATCGGCCACACCGATAGCACAGGTACTGATGCGGTGAATAATCCGTTATCGTTAAATCGTGCGGCAAGTGTGCGTGATTATTTATCATCACGTGGCGTGGCTTCAAGCCGTGTTGCGATTGATGGCCGTGGTTCGCGTGAGCCAATTGCATCAAATGATACGGCTGCAAATAAGGCAAAAAATCGCCGTGTAGAAATTTTTGTGGCAGAGCCAGCACCAGTTGCTGCTGCGCAATAATGAAGCAAAAAGTTAATCTGGAAAATTAAGCAAAAAAACAGGTTAAGTATTCAATAAAAAAGGGCGTTAAGCCCTTTTTTATTGCTTTACATGCTGCCAATAGAAAAACTTAACGAATAAATTGCCGCAATAAAAAGTGCATATATAGCTGAATATTTGCATTCTATTTTAATCAATATTCTCACCTAAAAAAACAGAAAAATGGTGTTAATTAAGACGTTAATATGATGCACTAATTTAAGCCATTCGCACTGCTTTATAGCAAAACTGATTTTAATTAACTGATTGATTTTAAGTAATAAAAAATCTGAAATAGCCTGTTGATTGGCTTGCAGAGCATTATTGTATTGTGATGCGACAGCTCATTTTTAATATCAGGCTTGGCACGGCTTATGCTAATCAATATTGACAGCAATGACGCTGTTATTAAGGAGATTCATCATGAATAGTTCTACCAAGATTCCGTTTTTAATCGCTGGGTTATTGGCAGTGGCGGCGCTAAATGTAACAGCAAATGTGATTGTGAAAGATATGCACACGCAAATGCTGAGTAAAGCAGTTAAAAGTCAAAAAGGCGTGATTATGGTGGTGTCAGATCGCGGTGCAGTTGCAGCAGATGCCGCTTTTTTGTTATCAGAGCAGGTTGCGCACAATCCAGGTTATTTGCCATTATTAATGGTGCCCTTGGAGTCTCAAGTAAAAACCTATGCGGAAGAGTTGGGCTTAGATAAGCAAGCACTGCCAGCTATTATTTTTTACGATAAATCAGGCAACGAAATTGGCCGCGTGATTGGTACTAAAACGGTAGCACACACGCCAGCTAATGTAATTAGAAAAGGGTAAAGCAATTGGTTTTATTAAAAAGCAACAGCAGCTTTTGTCGGCAACGATGCGAGCTGCCGAAGTAAATATAATGAATAGATAATCATTAATCAATAGCGCTTGTATCAGATTTTCTGGCGCGAAACGCCGCTACTTTCATGCGGTTACCACATACCGCCATGCTGCACCAACGTCTTTGGTGTGACTTGGTTTTATCATAAAACCACAAAGAACATTCTGGATTTTCACATTTTCTAATCAATGCAAAATTACCCTCTACCAAAAGGTTTGCAATAGATTCCGCCACAGGAATTAACACATCTTCCAGCGTTAAAAAATTACGGTGCTGCACTAATTCTGGCGTATCTGGCGCTTGCCAGACGATTTGCTGATAAGCGCTGCTACGCGCAAGTAATTGATTGATTAGCGTTGCATCACCAGCCAACTGGCGGCTACGCAACAACAATAGCTCACGCGCATTTTCGCGCAAATACAAAGCAGACTTCAGCAATTGCCCAGGCTTTTTAACTAATGGTAGATGGCTATTTTCTGCCAGCACTTTTGCATCGCGTAACCAAGCAATCACTTGTTCATCATGATTCAAATGTTCAACGTGATTAGGCTTAACGCCATAGGCGCTATTGATAAAATCGAGTGCTAAATGATCGGCAATAAATAATGGTTGCATCGTATTTGATAACAGAAAGATACGGCTAGAAATAGTAACCTTTAAAAATATAATTGACAAGTTACATTGCCTATGTGAATATGGATATGTAACTAGTAACATACTATTTTAGTAGTTACAATTATGTTAACTATTGGAGTATTTTAAAATGTTTATTTCACGTTTATTGATGATTACATTATCTTTTATTGCATTTACAACTGCCTTTACTGCCCAAGCAGCTGACGCTGCAAAGCACACGCAATATACAAAACTATCCCCATCTATTGTTCACTATCAATATGCAGATGTAGCTGGCACTAAAATTTTCTACCGCGAGGCGGGTGATCCGTCTGCCCCGACTATTTTATTGCTGCATGGGTTTCCAACTTCGTCGCATATGTATAGAAATCTGATTCCTTTGCTGGCTGATCGCTATCATATAGTTGCACCCGATTTACCAGGTTTTGGTTTATCTGATGCGCCTGACCGAAAAAGTTATCCATATACATTTGAGAATATCGCAAAGACAATGGATCACTTTACGCAAGTTATTGGGTTAAAACGTTTTGCGATTCAAGTGTTCGATTACGGTGCACCTGTCGGCTTGCGCATTGCACTGGCGCATCCAGAGCGTATTACCGCGATTATTAGTCAAAATGGCAACGCCTATGAAGAAGGTTTGGGGACGGATTGGAGCCCAATTCAGCAATATTGGAAAGCGCCAACAGCTGCGAATCGCGAACCATTACGCGCATTTTTAAAGCCTGATGCGATTAAAAATTATCAATATTTAAATGGCGCACCCGATAAAACACTCATCGCACCAGAGGGCTATTTAATGGATTCGCTGTTTTTAGCACGGCCAGATAATGAAGAAATTCAGCTGGATTTATTCTTAGATTATGTGAGTAATGTGGCTTTGTATCCCAAATTTCAGGCCTATTTCCGTAAACAGCATCCGCCATTACTGGCGGTATGGGGGAAAAATGATCCACTTTTTATTCCAGCCGGCGCAAAAGCGTTTAAGCGCGATAACCCAAATGCGGAAGTGTTTTTATATGACGCAGGGCATTTTGCGCTAGAAAGTCATGTGAACGAAATTGCGCTTGAGATTAGACGATTTTTAAATAAAAACTTATCTTCAAATACTCAATCTGTACAGGATTCAAAATAAGCCAGATAAAAAGGGGCTTGCGCCCCTTAAATTTACTATAAATATCAAATACTTAACGTGTTTAAAACGGTAAAAAAACCGCTGTGGCGATACTTTGTATCACACGCGAGATTAAGCGCTGTGATTTTTCGGCCAAGCTGATGGCATATAAATCGGTACGGCCAATCATTTTGCCAAATTCGCGTTCAAAGCTTAAATTGCGTTCGGTATTACTTAACTCGTTTGAAATTAGATATAAATTACCGTTTGCATCACGGCTGGTGTAAAGCTTCCATGCGGCGATTTCAATATTACGCGCCACGTTATAAATGTGTTGCGGATTGATGCTATCGGTGAGAAAAAATTCCTTTTTATTGCCATGCGCTTTTAATAACATGGTGTGTAAGCCCACAATAAATGGCAATACACGGTCACCTTGATAATTAGCATCAAAGGCTAAAAAAATGGCGTCAGTGCCTTGTTTATTATCGATTTCTTTAAATTGAAAATGGTGTTGTAACTCGCCGTCAAAAATCCAATCTACCATTTTTTCAGCAGGGTCAGAGGTGCTTTTTGCCAATTCATGCGGGTTGCGTTTATAGAGTTTGGTCATTAGTAAGCGCAAGCTTTGCGTATTTTCGGCCAGCTCAACATCTGCCATGCGATCGAAATCATTTTTTGCTAATTGGTTGGCAGAACTTCTATCACCGCGTTCTGGAATCGGCTTGCTTTCAACAGGCGAGTTGGTTGCGCATGCGCTTAAGAAACCGCACGAAATTAACCCACATATAATGAGCCAATAAACAAATCTCACACAACGGGCTCAGTTATTTTTTGCACGACGCGCACTTTGGGAAAAGCGATGCTAAATGTGCTGCCAACGCCCCATTCGCTTTCGATTTCTAGCCGCGCTTGATGGCGACTTAAAATATGTTTAACAATTGCCAAGCCCAGGCCTGTGCCGCCTGTTTCACGGCTACGGCTACGATCTACACGATAAAAGCGTTCGGTCAGCCTATCAATATGTTGCTGTTCAATGCCAATTCCCGTATCACGCACGCTAAACACCGCTTGATTGTCGCGCAGATGCCAGCCAATAAAAATATCGCCACCTTCGGGCGTATAACGCACTGCATTACTGGTTAAATTGCTCAACGCGCTGTAAAGCTCTTCTTGACCACCCTTAATATTAAGCTTGGAATCTGTACTTAAATGGATGCGATGCGGCGATTTATGCAGGCTTTTACTTAAACCTTTGGCATCATTTTGAATCTGATTCAGCAGTTTTGCCATATCTATTTCATTATCGTCAGGGCTTTGCGCATTGCTTTCAATCGTCGATAGTGTCAGTAAGTCTTCAATAATGCGGCGCATACGGCCTGTTTGGTCTAGCATCATACCGAAATAGTTTTTAGAGCTTTCGGGCACGGCGCCATCCATATCACCCAGCGTTTCTAAAAAACCGCCTACTACAGTTAGCGGTGTACGTAATTCATGCGATACGTTGGCAATAAAATCGCGGCGCATGGTTTCAGTTTTTTCTAGCGATGTCACATCGCGGCAAATGAGCAACTTTTGTTTGCTACCAAAAGGGATTAACTGAATTTCTAGTGTGATATCGGGGTTGCGCCACGATTTTAATTTGATTGGGTCGCCATACTCTTGGGCTTGCAAATAGCTGACAAAATCGCTATGGCGTACTAAATAATTGATGGGCTGGTTTTGGTCTTGTCTTAAATTTAGGCCAAGTTGATTTTCGGCTGGCGGGTTGCACCACTCAATTTCGTTATCGCTATTGAGTACCACCACACCATCAGGCAAAGCACTTGCAGCATGCCGAAAACGCTCTAAGGTAGAGCTTAATTGAGTTTGATTGCGCGAATTTTTACGATGTTCTTGATAAAGCGAAGCGAATATATCTTCCCAAATACCCGAGCCATTGGGCATATGATTAAGCACTGGTTTTTTTAACCAAATATGCAGTTTATGCAACCAGTATAAATGACCAATGAGGTAGCAAAATAAACCAGCGCTAAAAAAAATAAGGGCAGTTTCAGCATCAGCAGCTGCCCATATCACTAAGCAGAGCACGCTTAGCGATGAAATTAACCAAAATGCATTCCAGCGAATATCTTGCACAGTTGCTCACGTTGAATTAACTGTCGCTATTATAGCGAGCTTTTTTATAGCTTTTGTGAATAAGGCCGCCAAATTACTAACAATTTTGGCGGCCTTATATGATGAGAGATTACTTAATTGATTTGTGATGAAAGGCGATAACCCGATCCACGCACGGTTTGAATTAAATCTTGGTGACCAGAAACCGCCAAAGCGTTACGTAACCTTCGAATATGTACATCCACGGTGCGGTCTTCTACAAATACGCGGTCGCCCCATACTTTATCCAGCAATTGGCTACGGGTATGCACACGCTCTGCATTGCTCATAAAATAATGCAGTAATCTAAATTCAGTTGGGCCTAAATCAATATTGGCAGAATTACCTGTCACGCGGTGTGTGGTTGGGTCCAATAATAAGCCTTGAATTTCAATTGGGTCATCCGTCATTTGCGGTGCGCGACGGCGCAAAACTGCTTTAATGCGCGCGTTTAATTCACGTGGGCTAAATGGCTTGGTTACATAGTCATCCGCACCCACTTCTAAACCACGTACTTTGTCATACTCATCGCCACGCGCAGTTAACATGATAATCGGTATAGATTTTGTTAAATTATCTGATTTCAAGCGGCGCGCATATTCAATGCCGCTCATGCCCGGTAGCATCCAATCCAGCAAAATCAAATCTGGCATTGTTTCGCGCAATAATTCTTGCGCATGTTCAACTGTTAATGCGCGCAGGGCGTTGTGTCCGGCTTGGGTAATATTCAGCGCAAGCAATTCTTGTATCGCTGGTTCGTCTTCTATCACTAAAATATTTGCTGGCATTCTCTCGTTCCAATCACTTTGGTGTTGATTAATCTAGCGACGCTATTTTGTGACTTTAATATGACATATTAATGACAAATTTTAACTATTTTTTTGACGCATGTGTGGGTTAATATTGCGTGCGAATTGCCATTTTTGCTGTATTGTAACAATATGTAACATCGGAATTAATAAGCTTAAAATTCATAATAAGCAGCATCTAATTGAGGGGTTGGCATGGCAGATTTTTTATCAAAAGAACACATTACTGCAAACGCAAATTTTAATCGTTGGTTAGTGCCACCAGCCGCTTTGGCTGTGCATTTATCCATTGGCATGGCATACGGATTCAGTGTGTTTTGGAAGCCGCTTGGCAATGCGCTTAAAGATGAAAATGGTACTCCATTCGAAACGTGTGCAGTCGGTGCCGCCAACTTTAGCGAAAAATTATCAGGGACTGCCAGGGCTTTATTTGCTACGGATTGCAATTGGACGCAATTTGATTTGGGTTGGATGTATACGCTGTTTTTTGTATTATTAGGCTGTTCCGCAGCATTGTGGGGCGGCTGGCTAGAGCGCGCAGGGCCACGTAAAGCCGGTTTGGTGTCTACTTTGTGCTGGTGTGGTGGTTTGCTCATCTCTGCTTATGGCGTTTATGCGCATCAATTATGGTTAATGTGGCTGGGTAGCGGTGTGATTGGCGGCATTGGTTTGGGCTTGGGCTATATTTCGCCTGTTTCTACCTTAATTAAATGGTTTCCCGATAGGCGCGGCATGGCAACAGGCATGGCGATTATGGGGTTTGGCGGCGGCGCGATGATCGGCTCGCCATTGGCCACTAAATTAATGGCATATTTTGCAGCAGATGGCAGCGTTGGTGTTTGGCAAACTTTTGTGGTGTTGGCGATGATTTACAGCGTATTTATGTTGTGCGGAAGCCTTGGTTACCGTGTGCCGCCAACAGGCTGGAAACCAGCCAACTGGACCCCACCCGCTACACAAAATAACACCATGATTGCTACCCGCCATGTACATTTAAATAAAGCACATAAAACACCACAATTTTGGCTGCTGTGGATTGTGTTATGTATGAATGTTTCAGCGGGGATTGGCATTATTGGTGCCGCAGCCCCTATGTTGCAAGAGACATTTGGTGGAGCATTGATTAATCAGGCAGGTATTGGATTTGCCGATATTAAAAAAGATGAAGCCATGACGGCCGCTGCAGCGGCGGTGGGGGCGGGATTCGTAGGCTTGATTTCATTATTTAATATTTTTGGACGTATTGGCTGGGCAAGTTCATCGGATAAGCTGGGTCGTAAGCGTACTTATTTTATATTTTTTACGCTTGGTGCCGTTTTGTACTGCAGCGCCACTTATCTGGCTGGCTTAAAATCATTGGCTTTATTTGTAGCCAGTTTTTGCGTGATTGCATCCATGTATGGCGGCGGTTTTGCCACAATTCCCGCTTATTTGGCCGATATGTTTGGTACGCAATTTGTGGGTGCGATTCATGGGCGTTTACTCACTGCATGGTCTACAGCGGGTATTTTGGGGCCAGTAGTGGTGAATTATATGCACGATACACGCCTAGAGGCGGGCGTAGCGTTTGACCAAATTTACGCACCCATTTTTATGGTGTTGGCATGCATGCTGGTGATTGGTTTTATTGCGAACCTATTGGTCAGGCCAGTAGCGGATCATTATTTTATGACCGACCTGGAATTAGAAACAGAACGTCAAGTTGCACATGAAAAATCTATGCAAAACGGCGCACTTAAAAGCACTAATGGTAACAATCAGCAGCAACATCCTCTATTGGTTAAGCTGGCGTGGGCTGCGGTTTTAATTCCGATTAGCTATGGCGTCTGGAGCACAGTACAAAAAGCGTGGGCTTTATTTTCTTAATTTAAGTCATGCAAAATTACATTCATCAAAACACTGACGATTTGTGTCACTCAACTTAAGGTAAAATAGACGTTTTAGGCAGATATAGAGATTCAATTGGACAAAATTCAAATCAATTTAGATGGCGCAGGCAAAAAAGTAGGCGTCGTATTATCACGCTTTAATAGCAATATTGGCGATGGTTTATTAACGGCTTGTTATGCTGAACTTTTAAAATTGGGCGTTGCGGCAGAAGATATTCGCATCGCTACAGTGCCTGGCGCATTAGAGACTCCACTGATTTTGCAGCACATGGCTTTGAGTGAGCGCTTTGATGCGTTAATTGCATTAGGCGCGATTATTCGTGGTGAAACGTATCACTTTGAAGTGGTGGCAAACGAGTCTTCACGCGGTATTTCAGAGGTTCAGTTGAATACAGGTGTTCCTGTTGCTAACGCGGTTTTAACCACTGAAGATGATGACCAAGCCTTGGCGCGTATGCATATTAAAGGCGCGGAAGCGGCACAAGTCGCCATTGAAATGGCTAATTTGGTACGCGCGTTATGATTATCCCTAGAGCCGATGCAATGGATGCTACAAAAACCGAAGTAGCCGTTAAGCCAGCCAAAAAAGTGAAAACCAGCCAGAACCGCCGTAAATCACGCGAGTTAGTATTGAAAGCTGTTTACCGTGGCATGATTAATGCTTCTGAGATAAAGCAAATTATTGCGGATGCTAAAGAAGACCCTGAGTATGCAAAAGCAGATGAGGCCTATTTTAAGCATTTGTTAGAAGGTGTTACCGCTAAAGTGATTGAGCTAGATGGTCAGGTAGCAACGTTTATTGATCGAAAAATACAAGAATTAAGCCCAGTAGAACATGCCATTTTGCGTATTTCTTCGTTTGAGTTGATGTTTGATATGACCATTCCATATCGCGTGGCGATTAATGAAGGCGTTGAGTTGGCTAAGCTTTACGGTGGCGTAGACGGACATAAGTATATTAATGGTGTATTAGATAAAGTGGCAGCAGCGGTGAGGCCACAAGAGTTTAGACGTTAATGTATTTTGTTCGGTAGCGTACTAACCAAGATTGCTTTTAGGTGTATCTTTACTAACAAGATTTACTTGGCCTTTCTTTATTTGCATGAGTTTGATTGCACAAAAATATAAGCAATTTTAAAGTTGTTCATTAATTAAACAGCTCTTAATAATTGCCATGAGAGGTTAGCGCTTGCCAAAATTGTATTGGAAATCAGACTGGTTTTTAGCCAGCGCACTATCACTTGCCTTTTTATTGGCAAGTGGAGGTAGCTTTTTGCAAAGTTTAGAACGTGTAGCTTATGATTTTGGAGTGGTGGCATCTTACCGTGATGCAGGCGATAAAATCGCGATTATTGCGATTGATGATGAAAGTATCGCCAATATTGGTCGTTGGCCGTGGCCGCGTGATATTCAAGCAAAAATGCTGGATAAATTGGCCGCGGCTAAGCCAAAAGTAATCGGCAATACCATTTTCTTTTTAGAGCCGCAAATTGACCCTGGCCTAGGTTATATTAACAAAATCGCCGATTTTGTTGCTAAATCGAATATTGCAAATTCAGCACCACAACTCAACGCGCTTATTTTAGAAGCGCAAACGCAGCTCAATACCGATGCGACTTTAGCCGCCAGCATGAAAGCCGCTAATAATGTGGTGCTGGCCATGCCATTTGTGATTGGTGAGCCGCTTGGTAACCCAGATGCGCCATTCCCAGCTTATATCGCTAAAAATCAATTAACCAATGTTGCTGGTGATGAGCAAGATGCCGCCTACTTAACACCCGCAAATGCCGCATTTTTGCCCATATCTATTATTGCCGAATCGGCCACTTCCGTTGGGCATTTAAATGCCAGCCCAGACATCGATGGCGCGATACGTGCTGAACCTTTGGTATTGAATTATTACAATCAGTATTACCCATCAGTCGCTTTACAGATTGCGGCCAAATATCTGAATTTATCGGCTGGCGATATTGGTTTGCAATTGGGTGAAAATGGTCAGCCAGGCGTGACTCTTGGTCAGTCAAAATCGGCACAATTAAAGATTGCTACAAACCGTGCTTTGCAAATGAACACATTCTTTTATGCCGATAAAGCCAATCAGCCTGCGTTTCCAATCGATTCATTTTATGACGTACTTAACGGTAAAATTTCAGCAAAAAAATATGCAGGAAAAATTGTATTAATAGGCGCGACAGCCAATGGCGTGGGCGATAGTTTTGTCACACCAATATCCGCCAATATGAAGCCGATTGAAACCTTGGCACATTCTGTTTCCAGTATTTTAAATGAAGATTTTTATCTTTCACCTAGCTGGGCAATTTGGGTAGAGTTGGCGGTTTGGCTGCTTATTTCTGCGTATTTAATCTGGCTTTTTCCGCGTTTAAAAGCAGGTAACGCAGGCTCAATAACCATTGGATTGGTATTGCTTTTGATAACAGCGCAATATGTCTTAATGACCCAAAAAGGCTGGTGGTTACAGTTGATGATGCCGATTGCTTTACTGTTAGTTGGGCACGCACTGTTAACCACAAAGCATTACTTAATGACAGAAAAAGGCAAAGAAAAATCGGATGCCGACTCTGCCGAAAGTAACCGTAATTTAGCCTTAATGTTTCAAAGTCAGGGCCAATTAGATATGGCGTTTGATCGTTTTAGAAAATGCCCAGTGGATGAGCCTGTGATGGATGGCTTATATAATTTGGGCTTAGATTTTGAACGTAAACGTCAATTTAATAAGGCAGAAGCCGTATTTAATTATATGGCCAGTTTTCAGCCAACTTACAAAGACTTATCCCAACGCATCTCACGTTCTAAGCAAATGGCAGAAACGGTGATATTTGGCGGTAGCAGCGGACGTACCAATGAGAGCACCCTCATACTAAACAATAACGCCATTGAAAAGCCCATGCTGGGGCGCTACCAAGTTGAAAAAGAATTAGGCAAAGGGGCAATGGGCGTGGTGTATTTAGGCCGCGATCCTAAAATTAGCCGTATCGTTGCTATTAAAACCATGGCGCTTTCGGACGCGTTCGATGCGGATGAATTAGTCGAAGTTAAAGCGCGCTTCTTCCGTGAGGCTGAAACTGCAGGCCGATTAAATCACCCGAATATCGTGACTATTTATGACGCTGGTGAAGAGCACGATTTAGCTTACATTGCGATGGAATTCTTAAAAGGTAAAGATTTAGCGCTGCACACCAAAGCCGATAACTTATTACCTATTCAGCAAGTGTTAGACATTGTGATTAAAGTGGCTGATGCATTGGATTATGCGCATGCCAGCAATGTTGTACATCGTGATATTAAGCCATCAAATATTATGGTTGAGTTAGATACTGGTGTGGTAAAAGTCACCGATTTTGGTATTGCACGTATTACCGATGCCTCTAAAACCAAGACTGGTATTGTGTTGGGCACACCAAGCTATATGTCACCAGAGCAATTATCGGGCAAAAAAATTGATGGCAAATCGGATTTGTTTTCACTAGGCGTCACTTTGTACTCTTTGCTGACAGGCGAGTTACCTTTTGCTGCCGATTCCATGGCTGCCTTAATGTATAAAATCGCGAATGAGCCACATGCAGATATTCGTCAAGTGAACCCAGAGCTAGCAGAAGATTTAGCGATTGTTATCAATAAACTGCTAGAAAAAAGTGCAGAAAACCGTTATCAAACGGGTAAAGAAGTTGCAGATGATTTAAGAAAATGTCATGTTAAGGTTGTTAAAGTATGAACGTAGAACAAGCGATTAGTGTTGCCCGGTTAACAGATGTGGGCTTGCATCGCGATCATAACGAAGATGCGGTTGCCAGCGATTTGTCTATCGGTTTGCTGGTGCTTGCGGATGGTATGGGCGGCTACAAAGCGGGCGAGGTAGCGAGTGAAATTGCCGTACTTACGCTAACGGCAGAAATTACAGAGGCGATGCGTCACAAGCCTGCGCTTAGGTTTATGCCTGGCTTGCTTCCAGAGGCGCAAATGCTGATACACGCTGTAGAGCGCGCAAATGAGACCATTTATCAAATATCGCAAGAACAGCCGCAATGTGCTGGCATGGGCACTACCTTAGTTGCGGGTATTTTTACAGATAATAAATTAATAGTCGGCCATATTGGCGACTCTCGCATGTATCGCCTGCGCGATTGCACTTTAACGCAAATCACAGAAGATCATTCTTTATTGCAAGAGCAATTAAATGCAGGGTTAATCACGCCACAGCAAGCAAAAGTTTCCGTTAACAAAAACTTAGTCACGCGCGCACTGGGCATTGATGAAGAAGTGGATTTAGAAATTCAAGAGTTTGCGGTAGAAGTGGATGATATTTATTTGCTATGCTCTGATGGCTTAACCGACTTGGTTGAAGATGAGGTGATTAGCAAAATATTATTAGATGCTAATGGTAATATTGAATATGCAGCCACAAGGTTAGTACAAACGGCAAATGAATACGGCGGTAAAGATAATATTTCAGTGGTGATTGCAAAGACAAATAAACCATTTTCCCAAGAGGGTGGCTGGGTAAAAAATCTGTTCGGTAAAGTGAAAAAGCAACCAATTCATCACAATAAATTTGAGTAAATTTGATTAAAATGCGGTAAATGTTCCAATTAAGGCAAAACTTGATTGGTCAAAATTAAGGGTTATTATGGCAAAGTTACATTTTTTATTAGACGGTAATTCGCTGGGCGAATTTGCACTCGATAAAGAGCGCATGACGATTGGCCGCCGACCAAGCAACCAAATACATATTGATAATTTGGCGGTAAGTGGCGTCCATGCAGTGATTGTAACCATTGGCAATGACTCATTTTTGGAAGATTTAAACAGTACCAACGGTACCATGGTGAATGGTAAAACTATTAAAAAATATGTTTTACAACATGAAGATATGATTGAATTTGGTAAATATCAGCTCAAATATATCAATGAAAATCACGTCGCTAGTTCTGGCGATGGATTTGAAAAAACCATGATGATACTGCCTCAGCAAGAAGCTCCAGCAGCCGTTAAGGCGGCATTAGAAAAAAAGAAAGCGACTGAAAAAGCGGAGATTGCGCCAGTTGAAGAGAGTAGCCAAACATCAGAAGATACGCCTGAAGAAGCTAGCACCACAAACCTATCTGAAAATATAGGCCGCTTACAAGTGTTAAATGGGGTAAGCGCTGGACGTGAACTGCTACTTAACAAAACAATGACCACACTTGGTAAGCCTGGGTCACAAGTGGCTGTTATTACCAAACGGCCACATGGTTACTTTATTACGCATGTTGGGGGTAGTAGCCACCCTGTGGTGAATGGTGAAACTATTGGCGTACAGGCGCATGCGTTAAACAATCAAGATGTGATTGAATTGGCGGGCACTAAAATGGAGTTTCATTTGGCCTAATCCGTATTAATATAGCACTTTTACTGATCATTAATCATATGCCGCATAATGCTATTCAACAGGATGTATTCAATCAGCTTGAGCGGCTTAACTCTATTGGGGTTGCCTTATCCGCGGAGCATGATCATAAACGTCTTTTAGAAGTTATTTTGTTGGGAGCAAAAGAGCTCACTAACGCAGATGGCGGCACTTTGTACACAGTGACAGAAGATGCGAAATTAAAGTTTGAAATTCTGCGCAATCTTAGTTTAGATATTGCGATGGGCGGTACAACTGGCAAGCCTATTCCTTTTCCGCCTTTGCCTATTTATGGTGATGATGGTAAGCCAAACTTAACCATGGTGGCGGTTTACAGCGTTGCAAATGCCAAAACTGTGAATATTCCAGATGCCTATTTAACTGAAGGTTTTGATTTTTCTGGCACCGCTAAGTTTGATGCCAAAATGGGCTATCGCTCACAATCGTTCTTAACGGTTCCCATGATGAACCATGAGAACGAAATTATTGGTGTGTTGCAGTTAATTAACGCCATTGACCCGCTCACCAATCAAATTATCCCGTTTTCAGATTCACATCAACGTTTGGTAGAATCGCTGGCTTCGCAGGCGGCTGTTGCACTCACTAATCAAAATTTAATCAACGGGCTTAAGAATTTATTTGAATCATTTATTAAATTAATTGCAGATGCCATTGATGAAAAATCACCCTACACAGGTGGCCATTGCCAGCGAGTGCCAGAACTGACGATGATGTTGGCTGAGGCCGCGATTAACACCGACACAGGGCCGCTTCGTGATTTTACGATGACCGAAAAAGAGGTGTACGAATTAAAAATTGCGGCTTGGCTACATGATTGCGGCAAGGTAACCACGCCAGAATCAGTGATGGATAAAGCCACCAAGCTAGAAACTACTTTTGATCGCATTCATTTAATTGACCAACGATTTGAGTTACTAAAAACCCAACGTGAAAATGCCCATTTACGCAAAGCGATGGATGATGTGAGAAGTGGCAAGCTGGTGAACGCCAAATATATTGAGCATGGTGTCAATGTGATTAAAAAACAGTTGGATGACGATAAAAACTTTATTCGAAAAATTAATTTTGGCAGTGAATTTATGAAGCCAGAAGACCAGCAGCGTGTGCGTGATATTGCCAATTATGAATATCTAAGCGACTCAGGGCATTCGCTTAAATTTTTAAGTGAAAATGAAGTGTATAACCTGACAATTGCGCGCGGTACTTTAACCCCAGAAGAACGCTCGATTATTAATAATCACATTGTGGTCACAGTGAATATGCTAGAAGCACTGCCTTACCCAAAGGATTTACGCCGCGTGCCAGAGTATGCGGGTGGTCATCATGAGCGCATGGATGGTAAGGGCTACCCAAAAGGTTTAACGCGTGAACAAATGTCAATACCTGCGCGCATGATGGGAATCGCCGATATTTTTGAAGCGCTGACTTCTAGAGATAGGCCTTATAAAAAGGCCAAAACCTTATCCGAAACATTGGATATTTTAGGTAAGATGAAATTAGATCATCATATTGACCCTGATATATTTGATTTATTTATTCGTGAAAAACTGTACTTAAAATATGCTGAAAAATTTTTAGAAGCAGAGCAGATTGATGAAGTAATTGAAGCGAAAATTCCTGGCTACACAGGCCAGGCCTAGTTTGACTTAACCCTCATTTTGAATGAATTTTTTAGTGGCGATGATAATCGTGCTTAACTTATCAAGCGAAATATCATGAAAAAACGGCCCATTTGGCGCTAAGCGTGCATTTGGCCCAATTTGGCAAAAACCTAAACAAAGACTTTCTTCCACCTGAATCGGTAGATTATTTTGCTGGCACTGCTTTGATAAAGCGCTCAATATTAACGAACTGTCACGCGCAGCACATGAAGGATTGTTGGGGTTGGCGCGATAGTTAGTGCACACTAATAATTTTTTCATGGCCATTTTTAAACATTTTTATGTGTTAAGTCGTCATGACATGTTGTGATATTAGCAGAATATCGTTAAAGAGATTGTGGCTGGCAACCACTCTCATCTAGCTTTAAATAGCTACCTTGCTCATACCAATCACCCAGTACCCAGCGTTCGCAAACATGGTTGTCTATCGCGATAATATGCTTGTTAGGTCTGTGCGTATGGCCATGAATCAATAGAGGCGGGTAATGATATTCGCGCAACATCGCTTCTACAGTCTGTTGATTCACATCCATAATCTGCATGCTTTTAAGAGATTTTTCTTGTTCGCTTTTGAAGCGAATTTGCTCAATATATGCAATACGCGCCTCAAGAGGCTGACTTAAAAATTGGTTTTGCCAGGCTGGCGCACGTACTTGCATTCTAAATTGCTGATAAGCAATATCATCCGTGCAAAGTATATCGCCGTGGCTAACTAGAACGGGTTTTCCATAAAGATGCAGCAAAGTTGGGTCTGTCAAAATGGTGCCTGATGTCGCCTGCGCAAAGCCGTCATTTAACAAAAAGTCGCGGTTGCCGTGCATAAAAAACAGCGCTACGCCTTGGTTATTAAGGTCTTTAAGAGCAGCGATAACTGCTTGCTGATGGCCAGCTTCAATCGCGTCATCGCCAGCCCAGTACTCAAACAAATCACCTAAAATATACAGTGCTTGTGCTTTTGCAGCGGTTTCTTGTAAAAAACCAATAAAAGCTTGTGTAATGTTGGGCCGCGAATCACATAAATGTAAGTCTGAAATAAATAGGCTATATGGCTTGGATTCCATGGGCTAGCGCGGTTTAGTTAAAGCCTATTTAACGCATTGATTAATTAGCAAACAACCGCACTTTTAATGATGACTGGCTCTAAAGGCACATCTTGATGGCCTGTTTTGTTACCTGTTTTAACTGCCTTAATTTTGTCTACCACGTCCATGCCTTCGATTACTTTGCCAAATACACAATAGCCCCAGCCACTAGAAGTTGGTGCAGTATGATTTAGAAAATCATTATTGCCAACGTTGATAAAAAACTGACTGCTGGCAGAATCTGGGATAGAAGTGCGCGCCATGGCAATCGTATATTTATCATTAGCTAAGCCGTTGTTGGCTTCATTTTTAATTTCGGCAACTGTCTTCTTTTGTTTCATTGTGGTATCAAAGCCGCCGCCTTGAATCATAAAACCATCAATCACGCGATGAAAAATAACATCGCTGTAAAAACCACTCTCTACATATTGCAAAAAGTTGGCGACAGTTATTGGTGCTTTTTCAGCGTTAAGTTCAAGGGTGATGTCGCCAAAATTGGTAGTAAGTTTAACCACGAGTAGATCCTTTAAAAAACGAATAAATTGAATAGATTTAAGTTAGTCAGATTTCTAGACTGGCTATTTGGCTTCAGGTTTTGCTGCTGGTTTAGCCTCAGCAGAAACGACTTTTGCACTTTTGATCGTGATAGGTTTAATGGGCACATCAGAATGTCTGCCCAAATTGCCAGTTGCACTTAAGCCAATTTTTTGTACCACATCTAAGCCGCTGGTCACTTTGCCAAATACGCAATAGCCGATTGATTCTGGGTCTGGGCTGGTGTAGTTTAAAAATTGGTTATCACCTAAGTTGACAAAAAACTGTGCAGTAGCCGAATCAGGGTCGGCAGTGCGTGCCATGGCAACGGTACCGAGCTCATTTAACAAGCCGTTATTTGATTCGTTTACAATAGGTGCCCGCGTGTTTTTTTCAGACAAATCGCGCTCAAAGCCACCGCCTTGAATCATAAAGCGGTTAATCACTCGGTGAAAAATGGTGTTGTCGTAAAAGCCATCTTTTACATATTGCAAAAAATTCTCAACGGTTTTAGGCGCTTTTTCAGGGTACAGCTCTACCGTAAAATTACCTTGGCTGGTTTGAAATTCAACGCTGGTGGCTGCTTGAAGACTGCCTGATAATGCCAAAAAGATACTGCTTGCTGCTAAAAACTGAGTGAATAATTGCATTAAGTTATGCTGCACCTTCATAAATAATTTTCCATTGATTGTTTTCGTTAATCCAATATTGGCGTTTGCGCATTTTATTTTGCAAAGTGGGGCTTCTAAAATCCTGCTCAAAATTCACCACCACAATATTGTCTTGGCCGGTTTGCTGAACACTTGGGTAGCTAAACATACTAATATCGTTGATATTAATCGACACTTTGGGTTTAGCCGATTGTATGCCGCGCTTGTAATCTGCCCACTTTTGATAACGGCCGCCGTTGTAAAAAAATTGCTCTGAATAATGGCTTAAGTATTTGTCAGTATCTTGCACAACCCAATCTTTACGCCAATCATCTATCGCTTCAGCCAGTGTTTTTTGTTCTTCTGATTGAAAGTCAGACTTGTCTTTATTGAGCCATTCGATATTGTCAGAAATAATCACAGGTATTTTGCCAGATTGCAAAATAGGCGCTAACGCATTTAAATCAGGGTTGCTCAAAACCACGCAACCATCACTGGCCCGAGGTGGGCGGCTGTAGGTATTGGTTGGTGTGCCGTGTAGCCAAATACCAAAACCGTTCTTGTTTTGATGCTGATCTAGTTCATTAGGATAATTGAGTGGATAAGCGCCATCACCGTACATATCTGCAAGTGGTTGCGTAAGTTTTTTACCCGCAAAATAGACGCCAAGCGGGGTGCGCTTATCGCCTTGTGTTTGTTTGCCAGCGCCATTTTTACCGATGGTGACGTAATAATCAGCCGCGTATTCTAAGCCACCATCTACGTTTTTATACAAATATAAACGTGACTTAACGGTATCCACCACTATGACATGCGTTTGCTCATCAGTGAGCTTGATTAACAAGTTGGGCAACTGATTAATTTTTTTGTCTGACCGGTAATAGTCAATACGCGTACGTGCTTCGTCACGCAAGCCTTCAATCATCTCATCATTAGATTTAGAGCTATTAGTGCTTGCGCCGCCAATGGCTTCAATAGGGCGGCCTTGTGCAGTTAATAAATCGCCGCGAATTAAATAGGCAAGTTTAAAGTTGGGCGCAGTGCGAATAAGTTCATTAACCGTTGCGAATGCTTGCTTGGTATTGCCTTGCGCAATTTCTAACAGACTTTTAACCAACAAGCTTTCAACCAGCGATTTACCGAATTTTTGCGTCAGCAGTAAATCTGTCATGCTACCGTGGTTAACCGCTGTCGCGTTCCACGGCAATAACACGCAACCCAAAATAGCGACGCTTTTTAATACTTTAAGCTTTAAATTAATCAGCATTACCGTTTACTTGTGCCATTTCAATCAGTTTGCGATTTGCAAATTCTGGTTTGATGATTAGTTTGATGCAATTTCCTGCTCAATCAACCAACTGCCATTGTCTTTTTTAAGTAACAACGTTTTATCGGTGCGAATTGGTTTACCTGCACCTTTGTAAGATTGTTTAAACGTGACTTTTGCATTACTGCTATCCACGATAGTGACATTTTGATTCGCTAATTCCACACTAATACTTTTCGGTGCACTGATACGCTCACGACGTTGCTGCTCCCACGCTTTGCGACTTTCACCTTTTGGCGTTTTAAAACTATCTGAATAGCTGGCTAAATATTTATCTACATCTTGGCTAGACCAGGCTTTTGCCCAATTACCCACTGCATCGGTCACATTTCTTTCTTCATCCGCTGAAGTATCTGCCATCACCTTAGTTGGCTCAGCTACTTTTGCTGGCTCTACTTTTTTATCGGCTGGGCGAATTGGCTGAGTGCCAGATTTGCTGGTTTTAGCATCCGCTTTTGCAACTACTTTATTGCCAGTGCCAAATAAATCTTTAATCATAGATAACTTGCTTTGCGCGCGTGAGTTGCCATTATCTAATTGCAAGGCTTTGTCATACGCTTCGGAAGCCATGCGTGCATAAATGTCACCTAAATTTTCGTGTGCAGTGGCATAACTTGGATGGGTTTTTATCGCAGTTTCGAGTGCTTTTTTGGCTTTATCGTATTCACCTGCATCGGCATACAACACTGCCAAATTATTGTAAGGCTCTGGCAAGTTTGGGTACTTGCTGGTTAAATCGGTAAAGGTTTTAATCGCATCATCACGTTTGCCGCTTTCAACCAGAATAATGCCTTTCATAAACATCGCTTGCGGATCTTTAGGGTTGGCTGCTAAATAAGCATTCACACGTTCAAGCGCTGCTGCTTGTTGACCTTGGTCAGATAGTTGCGAAATATCTTTAAGCTCATCTGCAAAAACGTTACACGCGATAAAACTCAGCGCGAACAAAAATTGAATGAGTAGTTTAGATAGCGAGCGGCTGCGAATATTCATTGTGATATACTCAAATGCGTTAATTAAAACGCCATTCTATCAATAGCGTAGCCAACATCCAATAGCCCATTTAAGATACAGGGCCGATTAGTTAGTTTTTAACGCAAAATTGTGTAAATTTAATGTCATAACTCTATTTTTATCTTTTATTCATGCTAAAAATCTACAATACGCTCAGTCGCGATAAACAAACTTTTACCCCAATTGAACCATACAAAGTGCGCATGTACGTCTGTGGTATGACGGTTTATGATTTTTGCCATTTAGGACATGCGCGCGTGATGGTTGTGTTTGATATGGTCACACGCTGGTTTCGTGCCAGTGATTATGAAGTGACTTATGTTAGAAATATCACCGATATTGACGATAAAATTATCAAGCGTGCTAACGAAAATAAAGAATCCATTGGCGATTTAACGCAACGTTTTATTGATGCAATGGATGAAGACTCTGCCAAATTAGGCATTATTCGCCCTGATATTGAACCGCGCGCCACCCAATATATTGAGGGCATGATTAACATGATTAGCGCCTTAATTGAAAAAGGCCATGCCTACCATGCCGCGAATGGCGATGTATTTTACAGCGTACGTAGCTTTAACGACTACGGCAAATTATCGGGCAAAAGTTTAGACGATTTGCGCGCTGGCGAACGCGTAGAAGTGGATAGTTTTAAAAAAGACCCGATGGATTTTGTGTTGTGGAAATCGGTTAAGCCAAATGAACCGAACTGGGATTCGCCTTGGGGCAAAGGCCGTCCAGGTTGGCATATTGAATGTTCTGTAATGAGTGCGGAGCATTTAGGTGCGCACTTTGATATTCACGGCGGCGGACAAGATTTACAGTTTCCGCATCACGAAAATGAAATCGCGCAAAGTGAGGCCACACACAGCTGTCAAATGGCAAATTACTGGATGCATAATGGATTCGTGCGTGTAGACGATGAAAAAATGTCCAAATCATTAGGTAACTTTTTTACCATTCGCGAAGTGTTAAGTCAATACGATGCTGAGGTTGTGCGTTTCTTTATTCTGCGCGCGCACTACCGTAGCCCACTTAATTATTCGGACAAACATCTAGATGACGCAAAACTAGCGCTTACTCGCTTATATACCGCTTTACGTGGCTATGAAGTAGCTGAATCAGAAATCAATTGGCAGCATCCACAAGCAGCACGTTTTAAAACGGCAATGGATGATGATTTTAATACGCCAGAAGCAATGGCGGTCTTATTTGATTTGGCAAATGAAGTGAATAAAACCAAGTCGATTGAAATTGCTAGCTTGCTCAAAAATCTTGCTACAGTCGTTGGATTGTTGCAGCGTGACCCGAATGCATTTTTGCAAGGTGAAGTAACAACAATTAATACAAACGTCGGTATTGCCGAAGCTTCTGGATTTAAAGCCGAAATATCATCTATTACTACAGATGTAGACTCGTTAATCCAAGCCAGACTAGATGCCAAAAAATCCAAAAACTTCGCCGAAGCAGACCGCATCCGCAAACAGCTTGCCGATGCTGGCATTATTTTAGAAGATACGCCACAAGGCACAACTTGGCGTCGCGCTTAAAAATAGATAAAAAGATTGAATTAAGGAAATAAAATGCCTGTTAAGTTAACCGCTCCAAAAGCTGAATGTTTATTGCCAGTGAATGGCGTTAAGTTAGGTTTTGCCAAAGCCCATGTGCGTAAGCCAGACCGCAAAGATGTATTGGTGATGACTTTGCCTGAAAATAGTCGCGTGGCAGGCGTTTTTACGCAAAATCGCTTTTGCGCCGCGCCAGTAATTTTATGTAAAACGCATTTAAATGAAACTGCTGGTATTCGTGCTTTGCTGGTGAATACAGGTTGCGCCAATGCAGGTACGGGTGAAGATGGTTTAAAGCGTGCTAAACAAAGTTGCGATGCCTTAAGTGCGTTGCTGAATATTGCGCCCAACCAAGTGTTGCCGTTTTCAACAGGTGTGATTTTAGAGCCGCTGCCAGTGGATAAAGTGATTGCTGGCATGCCAGCAGCGATTGAAAACTTAACCGAAGATAACTGGTTAAATGCGGCTGAAGCAATTATGACAACAGATATTGTCGCCAAAGGCACCTCGCGCCAGATTCAACTTAATGGTAAAAAAGTCACCATCACTGGCATCAGCAAAGGTAGTGGCATGATTCACCCGAACATGGCGACCATGCTGGGTTACATCGCCACCGATGCCGCTGTGAGCCAGTCTGCGCTTGAGGCGATTATTCAATATGCGGTGAATAAATCGTTTAACTGCATCACGGTTGACGGCGATACGTCAACCAACGATAGCTTGATTATGATGGCCACCAATCTTGCAGGTAATGCAGAAATCACTGAAACCAGTGCGGATTTTATTGTGCTACGCGATGCGTTAACCGATGTGGCGATTGAACTGGCACAAGCCATTGTGCGCGATGGCGAAGGCGCGACCAAGTTTATGACAGTGACAGTTGAAGGCGGCAAAGATGAAGCAGAATGCCGCAAAGTAGCTTATGCCATCGCCCATTCACCGCTCATTAAAACCGCCTTTTTTGCCAGCGACCCCAACTTAGGCCGAATTTTAGCGGCGATTGGTTATGCGGGCATTGATGATTTAGATGTGGATAAGCTGGATTTATATTTAGGTGATGTATTGGTGGCCGAAAAAGGTGGCCGCGCAGTCAGTTATAAAGAAGAGCAGGGCGCGGCGATTATGAAAGAATCGGATATTTTGGTACGCGTGGTGTTAAATCGCGGCAGTGAAAATATCACGATTTGGACCTGCGATTTTAGCTATGATTACGTCAAAATTAACGCCGATTACAGAAGTTAGTTGTGAAGACTTAGCCCGTGAATCCGCTTGAAAATTTAATCGCCCGTGCAGAAAATTTAATTAATCAGCTGGAAAGCTTGTTGCCAGCAACTAATCCGCTCATCGATTGGAATGCCCTTGCATGGCGTTGGGTTGTGCAAAACGGCAAAGGTCATTTGCAGGCAATTGCGCATCCACATCAAATCCAGCTAGCCAATATCCATTTTGTGGATGCGCAAAAAGCGGAAATCGTACGCAACACACGCCAGTTTTTAGCGGGCTTACCTGCCAATAATGTCTTGCTAACTGGTGCGCGCGGCACAGGAAAATCATCGCTGATTAAAGCTTTGTTAACCGAATATTCAGCGCAAAATTTGCGTTTAATTGAGGTAGAAAAACAGGATTTAATTCACTTAGGTGAGATTGTGCATTTGATTCGCGAACGACCCGAAAAATTTATGATTTTTTGCGATGATTTAACCTTTGAAGCAAACGATGCCAGTTATAAAGCACTAAAAGTGGTTTTAGATGGCTCAGTAGCGAATATCTCAAACAATGTATTGGTTTACGCGACATCGAACAGAAAAAATTTGATGCCAGAATATATGGCCGATAATTTAGCCACTAAACATGCAGATGGCGAAATCAGGCCTAGTGACACGATAGAAGAAAAAACTGCGCTGGCTGAGCGATTTGGTTTGTGGCTATCGTTTTATGCATTTGACCAAGATGAGTATTTGGTTATCGCGAAAAACTGGCTGCAAACGTTTGGCTTAGAATTTGACGATGCCGCACAAAAAGCAGCCTTGCAATTTACCCACACCCGCGGCGCGCGAAGCGGTCGCGTGGCTTATCAATTTGCGCGTGATTATGCAGGAAAAATAGGCCTTACTTCACAATCCTTAAATGACTAAAGTTTTGCCTGTAAAAGTTGTTCAAGTTGCGGTTGCGATTATTCAAAAACCTGATGGTCAGTTTTTAATGGCTAGTCGCCCTGCAGGCAAAGGCTGGGCTGGTTGGTGGGAGTTTCCGGGCGGAAAAATTGAAGTAAACGAAACGCCGCAACAAGGCTTAAGCCGCGAGTTGCAAGAAGAATTAGGCATCACGCCCACCAAAACGCAAGCTTGGTTAACGCGCCGTTATGATTATCCAGCCACGTATGATTCCCAAGCTAAAACGGTTCAGCTGCATTTTTATTTTGTTACCGAATGGCAAGGCGAGTTAACGCCTTTGGAAGGCCAACAATTAAATTGGCAAACGCCAGAAAATATCACGGTTTCACCCGTTTTGCCCGCCAACGCGCCAATTATGCACGCGCTTGCTCTGCCCACTATTTATGCGATTAGCAATCTGCACGAAATGGGTGAACAGGCTTTTTTTGCTGCACTTGAAAATAGATTAAAACAAGGTTTAAAGCTGATTCAGATTCGTGAAAAGCAATTATCACGCGCAGACTTAACCCTTTTTTCGAGCCAAATAATTGCGATGGCAAAAAAATATGCGGCAAAAGTATTTATTAACGGCGATATGGATTTGGCGCAAAAATTGGGCGCGCATGGCGTGCATTTATCCAGCGCGGCATTGATGACTTTGCAGGAAAAACCAAGCGATTTAATGGTGGCGGCTTCTTGCCATAATACGCAAGAGTTGGCGCAGGCAGAAAAGTTAGCTTTGGATTTTGTGGTGCTATCGCCTGTTAAGCCCACCAAAAGCCATGAAAATGCGCTAGCTTTGGGTTGGCCGCAATTTCAGCAGATGATTGCGCAAAGCACAATCCCTGTTTACGCGCTAGGCGGCATGAATCAGCTAGATTTATCAGAGGCTTTAGCAAATGGTGCGCGCGGAATCGCCATGCAGCGCGCGGTTTGGCAATGGTAAAACAATCACTAAAGGTTAGTCAGTAAATCACCGATTTATTTTATAGGTAATATCACATCCTGCTGAGTGATTTTGCCCGTTTTGTCTTTAAAACACAGTGTAAAAGTGGCTTTTTCACCTGCTTTTAACGGTTTTTTTAGATCAAATAACATTAAATGAAATCCACCTGGGGCTAATTTTTCTGCTTTGCCTGCTTGTAAAGGTAGTGTTTCTAGGCTGCGCATTTTCATAATGCCGTTTGTCATACTCATGCTATGAATTTCAACTGAGCCTGCGGCAGGACTATCTACATGAAATAATTGGCTTTCTTGGGCGCTTTTGAGTGTCATATAGGCGGCGCCTACGCTTTGGCCTGGCGCATTTGCGCGTACCCAAGCGTCACTAATCATCACTTCTGCCCGCGTATTTGCCGCAGCTAAAAACAATAGGCAAACAATTATTCTAAAGGTATTTTTCATGGCTTATTTTGTCCAGATTAAAAATGGTGTTGATTAAATAGTTAACGATTGTGACAAGCAAATAAAATAATAGATTCAACAATAGATTGAACATTGGATTTAATTCAAATTATCTTCAGGTTCAGGTGGCGAATTATCAGGGATTTTGTAGTTTTCGTTGGCCCAGTCGCCCAAATCAATTAACTGGCAACGTTCAGAGCAAAATGGACGGTATTTATTATTAAGGCTATATTCAATGAGTTTTTTGCAGTGAGGGCAGCCAACTAAGCGGGGTTTTAGATCAGACATTTCTAGCTAACTTTTTTAATTGAATAAGGTAGAGGCCGTTTATATCAGCAGTTTAAAGATTACATAAGGTCATTGTAAAATCAATTGCATGGTCGCATTGTCTAGGTTTTTGCACAAAATCTAAACCATTAAAGCGTACATTTATGGCATATTTATTCGCACTGACTTCAGGAAAACATGGACATTCGTCATCCAGTTCAATAATCAGCATTTGTGCAGGTTTAGCGCCACCCAGCATTTGTTGAAAAAAGCCAGTATCAACATGGTGTTTAGTCGCCACGCCACTACCGCGCAAAATATGCAAAATTGTTTTAATCGCATCGTACATCGGCATTAATTTGGCCAGCCATCCATCAAAATCTTGTTTACGCTTTAAGTTATCTAAGTTAAGCCAGTGGTGGTATGACGGAATATCAAATTGACAGACGCCTCCTGGAATGCCAGCGCGTTGCTTAATGCTCATTAACCAGTCGTTTTCACGCAAATGTTGGCCTAATTTGGCACTATCACTTCTTAGCGTAGTGGAGCAAGCGCCAATTTGTTTTAAAATTTTGTCTAATGCTGCTTCCGCAATAACCGGGTTGCCGCGCAAGTTTTGCATGGCCAGACGCTGTCGATCTAATTCCTGTACTAAATCCATTTTAAGATCGGCGCGGTCGATAATATCCAGCATTTGTAGTAATGAGATGAGCGCGCTGTGATGACTATGCTGGTGTTGCGCATCCACGTTCAGCAAGATTTTTGAGAATAAATCTTCCAGTCGTAAAAGTGTACGAATGCGTTCGTTAAATGGAAATTCGTAGCTAGACATCGTAATAAATTAAAGTCAGCTTACTTATAGGATTAAATTGATGCAGATTATGAGATTGTTTTGCTAAGTATGCAAGTATTAATGTAATTTTTGTGAATCAGTAATATTTTTTCGCGTAATTTTTCTACATTTTCGTTGTTTTCAATCACGTCATTTGCCAACATTAAGCGTTGTTTTCGCGTTGATTGCGTTTTAATCATTTTTACAATTTGCGATTCAGACAAATTACTACGCTGCTTTACCCGCGCAATCTGTGTTTGCTCATCGCAATCAATCAGCAAAATACGGTTAATATGCGGCGAGTAACGGGGGCTTTCAAATAATAGCGGAACGACCAGAATCTGATAAGGCGCGTCAGTATGCTGTTGCAATTGTGCAACAGCTTCTGCGTAAATTGCAGGGTGCACAATCGCATTTAGTTTTGCAAGCGCATTTTTATCATTAAAAACCAAATCGCGCATGGCTACACGGTTTAGTGCGCCGCTGGATGTGATGTACTTGCTGCCAAAATTCACTTCTAGTTCTTTAACCAAAGGCTGCTTAGCCGCGGTGAGTTGATGCGAGATTGCGTCAACATCGGTAACAGGCACGCCTAACTCAGCAAATATTTTGGCGGCTTCTGATTTGCCGCTACCAATACCGCCAGTTAAAGCAACGACATACATGCTTATCCTAAGTAAAATCCTGCCAATTGTTGGCCAAAAAATAGTGCAGCAATGCCGCCCAACGCTAAAAATGGACCAAATGGAATCGCTGTGCTGCGACCTTTGCCTTTAAATAATATTAAGCCAATACCAATCAATGCGCCAGCCACTGAGCTCAATAAAATAACAGCAGGTAGTAATTGCCAGCCAAACCATGCGCCTATCGCTGCTAATAATTTAAAATCACCATAGCCCATACCTTCTTTGCCAGTGACCAGTTTAAATAACCAATACACGCCCCACAAAATTAAATAGCCTAGCATGGCACCAATAACAGCCGATTTTAAATCCGTAAATCCGCCATTCAAATTGAATAATATGCCCAGCCATAGCAATGGCAAAGTGATGTCATCTGGCAATAGTTGCGTATCAAAATCAATAAAAGTGAGTGCGATTAATGCAAATATAAAGATAAAGGCAAATAGTGCGGTATAGCTATAGCCATATTGAAAGGCCGCTGCGCCTATCAGTGCGCCCGTTAGCGCTTCAATTAAAGGATAACGTAGGCTGATTTTTGTTTTGCAGCCTTTGCATTTACCGCGCAGAAACAGGTAACTAATCACGGGAATATTTTCCAGCGCACTGATTTGATGCCCACATTTAGGGCAGGCAGAACGCGGCGTAACAATCGTGTACTTTGTTTGCTCAGGTACTTCCTTGTCTTGAAGCTCAAGACAATTGGCATGCCACTCGCGCTCCATCATTTTGGGTAAACGATGAATCACTACATTTAAAAAGCTACCAACCAAAAGCCCAAATATGACGGAAGCTGTAATAAAAACAGTTGGTTCGTTGCGCAGTAAATCAGAAAGTGGCATTAAAAAATCAAACATAAGGTCCTCAAATGAGCCTGAAAGTTAAGGTAAACTGTTTATATCATCGCATCGTTAAACTAAGTGCGCAACTTGCTTGGATGTAATCAAATACAACATGATGCATTTGGCGTTAAAATTGCTTGAAATATAACGTTAAGTCACCATGTAATAGTTAGAGTTGATGCAAGCGTTTAGGAAACAATATGACTAGCCAAAAAGAATCGTTATTAAATAGTAGAGAGTTAATCGAGTTGAATAATATCGACCATCCCGCATGGGATGAGCCGATTATTTGCCGTGTGGAGGTGGACTTACCAGGTTGGTTAAAACAATTAACGGGCGGTAAGCAGTGGGAAGTGTATGGCGAGGATGAAGCGGAAACCTGCATTAGTTTTGCACTGCGTGAATTAAATACGCGTGAGCACGCTAAAAGCAAAGCCACTACTTCTAAATTGGCACAAAAACTGGCCGAAGTGACGCTTTATCATAACGGCTATGCAGTGGTAGATGTTGATGGAAAAGCGCTATTTGATGGCACATTGACCAATGGCACCAGCGATTGCGCCCACTTAAGTTATTTTCATGCGGAAAGTGGCGAGCCGATTACATTGAACTAATATTTAGGATATTTGACACGTTAATAAGAGCGAGTCACCGCAAAATTTGCCAAATCAATCAGCGATTGCTTATAAACTGAATCTGGAAATTGCGCAATCGCTGCACATGCCTCTAAAGTTTCTTGCTTAGCCAGACTCAGCACATACTCATTAGCCTGCGTTGCTTTAACAGATGCCAATACGCAATCCAAATCTTCTAATCCACCCATTTTTATAGCATTGCGTAATTTTTCGGCATCTGATGCTGTGCTGTGATGCATCGCATACAGTAAAGGCAGCGTAGGTTTGCCCTCACTCAAATCATCACCTAGATTTTTGCCAATTTTGGTGGGGTCGCCACTCAAATCCAGCACATCATCCACTAATTGAAAAGCTGTGCCCAATTTCATGCCGTATAACGCCAGCGCATCTTCATCTTGTCTGGACGCATTGCTGATTACCGCACCCAAGCGCATCGCTGCCTCAAACAATTTAGCAGTTTTATAGTGGATGACTTTTAAGTATTGTTGTTCGGTGACATCGGCATTATGAATATTAAGTAGCTGTAAAACTTCGCCTTCGGCAATCACATTGGTGGCTTCAGATAAAATTTCCATGACGCGCATATTTTTTAATTGCACCATCATCTGGAATGCGCGTGAATATAAAAAATCACCAACTAGTACGCTGGCGGCGTTGCCAAATAAATGATTCGCCGTACTTTTGCCGCGCCGCATCGCAGATTCATCTACAACATCATCATGCAATAAAGTAGCGGTGTGGATAAACTCCACTATTGCTGCTAGCTGATGGTGTGGCGACTGAATCGGGCTGAATAAGCCGCTGGAAAGCAATACCAAAGCAGGCCGTAGACGTTTGCCACCGCCGTTGATGATGTGTTCGCCAATCGTATTAATCAAACTAACTTCAGAATAAAGAGAGCTACGAATAACCGTGTCGACCGCTTGCATATCAAGCGAAATGGATGATTGAATAGGTTTTAAAGCCACGCGATGCGCCAATAATTAAAAAGCAATATAATTAACAATATTTTATCACAGGCAACCGTGGTCTTTATTCATCACTTTCAATGAATTCATTCGTGTGAATAATTGCGATTTAAGGTTTGCAATGTACGTTTATTTAAGTATAATGCGCGATTCATTTGAACGTGTAGAAGCAAGGTCAAAACCATGTACGCAGTAATTAAAACAGGTGGCAAACAATATAAAGTAGTTGCCGGTGAGAGACTTAAAGTAGAGAAAATCGTAGGCGATGTTGGCGCAACAGTAGTTATCGACAAAGTGTTGATGATTTCTGATGATGCAAATACAACTATCGGCGCACCTTTAATTGCTGGTGCAACTGTAAGCGCAACTGTGCTTTCACATGGCCGTGCAGACAAAGTGATGATTTTTAAATTCCGTCGCCGTAAACACTACCGTAAAACTCAAGGCCATCGCCAAAGCTTTACAGAGATTCAAATTGGTGAAATTTTAGCGGCAGGCGCATCGGCTGCAAAAGCAGCGCCTAAGGCAACTAAAGCTAAAGCGGCTAAAGCTGCAGAAGCTTAATTTGCAGGACATAAACGCTTATTTATTTAAGTATTAAAGGATTAAATTATGGCACATAAAAAAGCAGGCGGTAGTTCACGTAACGGTCGCGATTCACACTCACAACGCTTAGGTGTTAAAGCATTTGGTGAAACAGTTGTTAGCGCAGGCAGCATCATCGTGCGTCAACGCGGTACTAAAATGCATGCTGGTGAAAACGTTGGTATGGGTAAAGACCACACATTGTTTGCAAAAATTGAAGGCAAAGTAACTTTTGCAATCAAAGGTGCTTTAAAACGCCACACTGTAAGCATTGTTGCAGTTTAAATTTAAGTAATATTATTAAAGCCTCATCGTTTGATGGGGCTTTTTTATTTGGTACACTGTTTTATTTGGTATACCTACATTGGGTACACTCTAGACTATGAAATTTATTGACGAAGCTACTATTAAAGTCTACGCAGGTGACGGCGGTAACGGTGTTGCCACGTTTAGGCGCGAAAAATATGAGCCTATGGGCGGGCCGAATGGTGGCGATGGTGGCAAGGGTGGTTCAATCTACGCCATTGCCGACCGCAACATCAATACCTTAGTGGATTATCGCTATACACGTACCTTCCGTGGTCAACGCGGCGAGAATGGTCGCGGCGCAGAATGCTATGGCGCAAAAGGTGAAGACACCATCTTGCGCGTACCTGTTGGTACCGTGATTTCGGACAAAGCCACTGAGCGCATGATTGTCGATTTAGATACGCACGGCCGCAAAGTGTTGCTGGCAAAAGGTGGCAACAACGGTTTAGGCAATGTGCACTTCAAATCGTCTATTAATCGCTCGCCGCGCCAATGTACCAAAGGTGAGCCTGGCGAAGAGTTTGAGCTGTATATGGAGCTTAAAGTACTAGCAGATGTTGGTTTGCTGGGTATGCCAAATGCGGGTAAATCCACTTTTATTCGCTCTGTTTCTGCCGCAAAACCTAAAGTCGCTGATTACCCGTTTACTACTTTGCACCCTAATTTGGGTGTGGTGCGTGTGGATGCAGAGCGCAGTTTTGTGATTGCTGACGTACCTGGTTTGATTGAAGGTGCAGCTGAGGGCGCAGGTTTGGGGCATCAGTTTTTGCGCCACTTAGCCCGTACATCCTTGTTATTACATTTGGTGGATATTGCGCCATTTGATGATGCGACCGACCCTGTTGCTGAAGCCAAGGCGATTGTGAATGAGCTTAAAAAGTATGATGAAGAACTCTACAATAAGCCGCGCTGGTTGGTATTAAATAAAACCGATATGCTGCAAGATAGCAAAGATGTGGTAAAAAAATTCGTCAAAGATTATGGCTGGACAGGCCCAGTTTTTGCGATTTCTGCGATTAGTGGCGTTGGCTGCAAAGAACTTACCTATGCCATGATGGATCATTTGGATGCATTTAAAAAAGCGGCACAAGAGACCGAAACATTAGAAACAGATACAGCGGAACAAGACAAAAATGAGCCAATCATTACTGATTAATACCAAGACATTAATCGTCAAAGTTGGCTCTAGCCTTGTCACCAATAATGGTGAGGGTTTAGATAGAGCGGCGATTGCCGCATGGGCTGCGCAAATCAGCACGCTAGTGAAGCAAGGCAAGCAGGTGGTGCTGGTTTCAAGCGGCGCGGTGGCAGAAGGCATGCAGCGGCTTGGCTGGAAAAAACGCCCAGTAGAAGTAAATGAATTACAGGCCGCAGCGGCGGTAGGGCAAATGGGTTTGGTGCAAATGTATGAAAGCTGCTTTGCGCTACATGGCTTGCATACTGCACAATTACTGCTGACACATGAAGATTTAGCCGATAGAAAGCGCTATTTGAACGCGCGCAGCACCTTAAAAACCTTGCTCGATTTAAACGTGATTCCCATCATCAACGAAAACGATACGGTAGTAACCGAAGAGATTCGCTTTGGCGATAACGATACTTTAGCGGCTTTAGTCGCCAATTTAATCGAGGCTGATACCTTGGTGATATTAACCGACCAGCAAGGTTTGTATTCAGCTGATCCGCGCAAAGATAAAACCGCACAATTTATCAATTTTGAAACCGCTGGTAACCTTGAACTGGAAAAAATGGCAGGCGGTGCAGGTAGCAATGTAGGCACTGGCGGCATGCTAACCAAAATATTAGCGGCCAAACGCGCCGCCAAAAGTGGTGCACATACCATTATTGCCTCTGGACGTGAGCCAGATGTGTTGCTACGTTTAAGCAAAGGCGAAGCAATAGGTACGCATTTAAAAGCCACGCAAATGAAAACATTGGCTAAAAAGCAATGGTTGGCTGATCATTTGCGTTTAGGCGGTAAACTTATATTAGATGAAGGCGCGGTAAAAGTGCTTAAAACCGACGGTAAAAGTTTATTGCCAATTGGCGTGATTGATGTGCAAGGCAGTTTTGAGCGGGGCGATGTAGTTGCTTGCGTAAC